>NZ_JBMGQR010000083.1:0-17084 GCF_049059935.1 Solicola agrisoli
CCCTCGGCCGCGGCGTCCGCCGCCTCGGTCTCGTCGAGCACGAACCCGCCGCCGATCGAGTAGTAGGTGCGCAGGACGACGCGCGCGCCGTCGGCGTCGAGCGCCTCGAACGTCATGGCGTTGGTGTGGAACGGCAGCCGCTTCCTGCGGTGCATCACGACGTCGTCGTCGAGGTCGAAGACCACCGCGTGGCGTCCGAGCAGGTCGAGCTTGCCCGAGGTGCGCACGGCGTCGAGGACGGCCGGCGCGCTCGCGGGGTCGACGGTGTCGGGCATCTCGCCGCGCAGCCCGAGCACGACGGCCTTGACGCTGCCGTGCCCGTGGCCCGTCGCGCCGAGCGAGCCGAACAGCTCGACGTGGACGCCGGCCGTCCGGTCGAGGTCGCCGTCGGCCTCGAGCGCGCGGACGAACAGGCTCGCGGCGCGCATCGGCCCGACGGTGTGGGAGCTGGACGGCCCGATGCCGATCTTGAACAGGTCGAAGGCGCTGACGGCCACGGTCCCCTCCCTCTGCCGGTCTGCTTCGTCACACCGTACGGCGGGAAGATCACGGTCCGGTGTCACGTTCGGACCGGTATGAAGATCGCACTCGTCGGAGCAGGAAACATCGGCAGCAACCTCGCCCGCGCGTTCACGCGCGCCGGCCACGAGGTGACCGTCGCCAACTCGCGCGGACCCGAGACGCTGGGCGACCTCGTCGCCGAGACCGGCGCCACCGCCCTCCCCGTCGAGGACGTGACCCGGGGCGCGGACGTCGTCGTCGTGACGATCCCGCAGGGCAAGACCCCCGACCTTCCGAAGGACCTCTTCGCCGGCGCGTCGGACGAGGTCGTCGTCATCGACACCAACAACTACTACCCGGGCCGCGACGGCAAGATCGACGCCATCGAGGCCGGCCAGACCGAGAGCGCCTGGGTCGCCGAGCAGATCGGCCGCCCGGTCGTGAAGGCCTTCAACGGCATCTACGCCGACCACATCTCCACCGAGGGCAAGCCCGCCGGCGACCCCGACCGCCGCGCCCTCCCCGTCGCGGGCGACCAGGACGTCGCCAAGAAGGTCGTCATCGGCCTGCTCGACGACATCGGCTTCGACGCCGCCGACGGTGGCACGCTCGACGAGTCGTGGCGCCAGCAGCCCGGCACCCCGTCCTACGGCCTCACCGCCGACCGGGACGGCATCACCGCCGCCCTCGCCGCCGCCTCCCCCGAGCGCACCGCGGAGTGGAAGGCCTGACCCCCACTCCCCCCACGGGAGTCGCCGAGATACGGGACATGCACCACCTGGAGCCCTCCGGTGGTGCATGTCCCGTATCTCGACGGGTCTGGTGCGATCTGCCAGGGTGGTGGCGATGCGTCGCCTGCTGCTCGGACTCCCGCCATGGTCCGGTGGCCTGCTCGCCGGCGTGATGTACACCGTCTCGATGGCGGTGTTCGACGTGGTTGGCGGCAGCTTCAGCCTCGCCGGCTCGCTGGTCCGCGGAGTGGTGTTCACGGTCCTCATGACGGTCTTCTTCGCGGTGTTCGGCTCCCGCCGCCACGCCGCGGCCGGACTGACCGACCCGGTACGGCGACGACAGGCGAGCCTCGACTCCCGGATCGGCGCACCCCCGTCGGACCCCGAGCGACGAGCGGCTGCGCTCCGGTTGCTCGAGGCGACACGAGCCCAGAACCGGCGAAGCCTGCGGTGGGCGGTGCCGCTCCTGGCGGTCTTCGGGGCGTTGAGCGTCTGGCTCGCGATCACCGAGTCCCCGTGGTGGACCCTCAACCTGCTGGTCCCCGCCCTGGTCGCGGCGGCCTCGGTGTGGGAGCACGTCCGCGACACCCGCCGCGTCCGGCTCCTGCGCGAGGGGACGCCCGGTGCGTGACGGAGGCAGGTGGGGACTGGCGATCCTCCTCGGACTGCTGTTCTCCGCGGTCCTCGCCGGGGTGTTCTGGGCCACCGGGTCCGACGCGACGACGAGCCTGCTCGTCGGCGCCTCCGCCTGGCCCTTCCTCCTCCTCGGCGCGTCTCTCGTTCTCCGCTACCGTGGTGACCAGGCCAGCGCGTCGAGTGCGCGGTCCGGCATCACCACCGACGAAGGCTGGCGGTCCCTGCGCCGCACGATCGCGGGCAGGGAGGTGCCGACCGACCCGCGGGTGCGGCGCGAGGCGGTCGTGCAGTTGCGCCGCAGCGCGGGGATGACCCGGACGCACGTCGTCGTCACGGTGGTCCTGACCGCCGTGGCGATCCTGCAGACGGGCCTCGCACTCGGCACCGGCAGCGTCCTCGTGCCCGCGCTCGCCTGGTTGGTCGCAGCGATGGGCTTGGCGCAGGTGGCCCTCACCCGCATCCACGGCCGCCGAGCCGACGAGCTCGAGGCCACCCCCGACGACCCCCCGTCCGCGATATGAAGCCTTGATGTGGTCATACGCCTCCTTTGACCACCCGAAGGCTTCAGATCGGGGACGGGAGGGGCGCGCAGGTGGGAGGATGCGGCGCATGCGACGCGCGCTCGGGGCCACGCCGACAGGGGTGCTCGCCCTTGCGGTCGGCGTCGGGGTGGGTGTCTGGGCGAACCTGTTCCGCCCGCTCCCCGAGGCACTGACCGCCGGCGTCCTCGCCGCCTCGCTGCTCGTCGCCGTGGTCGTGCTCGGACGGATCCGCAGCCTGCCCGACGACGTGGACGAGCTGACCGTCCGCGTGCGAGCCGCACGACGGCGCGCGGCGTGGACTCAGCCGGCGTTGTCCGTGACCGCCTCCCTGCTCCTGGTGGCGGGGCTGGCGACCACGACGCTGCTCTGGCTCGCCGGGGCCGCTCTGCTCGCGCTGATGCGGGTGCTCTGGTGGGAGGAGTACCGCACGGCGCGACGGCTGCAGGACGTCCGGCCGCCGTTCGCGCACCCGCCGGTCTAGCGCTCCCTCTGCGGGTCGAGCAGCTGGGCGAGGTGGATGCCGGAGCGGTCGGCGAGGTCGTCGAGCTGGGTGCGGCAGCTGAACCCGTCGGCGAGGACGACGGCGTCGGGTCCGGCGTCGCGGACGGCGGGCAGCAGCTGGTGCTCGGCGACGGCGACGGACACCTCGTGGTGGCCGATCTCGACGCCGAAATTGCCCGCCAGGCCGCAGCACCCGCCGAGGCGCTGGACGTCGGCGCCCGCCGACTCCAGCAGCTGGGCGTCCGGGCTCCAGCCCATCACCGCGTGGTGGTGGCAGTGCGGCTGCGCGACCACCTGCGTGCCTTCGAGCGACGGCGGCGTCCACGACTCGTCCGTCGCGAGCAGCTCGGCGAGCGTCCTGGTGGCCGACGCGACCGAGCGCGAGGCGTCGTCGCCCAGCAGCTCGACGGCGTCGCTGCGCAGCACGCCGGTGCACGACGGCTCGATGCCGACGATCGGGGTGCCCTCCGCGGCGGCGGGCAGCAGCGCGTCGACGGTCTCGCGCAGGATGCGGCGGGCGCCGTCGAGCTGGCCGGTGGTGATCCAGGTGAGCCCGCAGCAGGTGGGCTTCGGGGTGAGCGTGGGCGAGAAGCCCGCGTCCTCGAGCACCCGCACCATCGACTGCCCGACCTCGGGCGAGAAGTGGTCAGTGAACGAGTCGACGAACAGGAGCACCGGCTTGCCCGTCGTCGACCGCTCGGCGGCCGTCGAGGTGAACCAGTCGCGGAACGACCGCTGCGCGAACGCCGGCACCGAGCGACGGTGGTCGACGCCGGCCGCCCACAGCCCCACGCGTCCGAGGCCGGGCAGCCGGATCGCGGTGTTCACGAGGGACGCCAGGCGGAACCGCGTGACGAGGCGCGCCCACCGCGGCAGCCAGCCGAGCGCGTAGTGCGAGCGCGGACGCAGCCGTCGCTTGTACGACTGGTGCAGCACCTCAGCCTTGTACGTCGCCATGTCGATGCCCGTGGGGCAGTCCGACGCGCAGCCCTTGCACGACAGGCACAGGTCGAGCGCCTCGTGCACCTCCGGCGAGCGCCAGCCCTTGACGTCCGACCCGTTGACCATCTCCTGCAGGACGCGCGCGCGACCGCGGGTGGAGTCCTTCTCCTCGCGCGTGGCCAGGAACGACGGGCACATGACGCCGCCGCCGGCGGTGAGGTCGGCGCGGCACTTGCCCACGCCGGTGCAGCGGTGGACGGCCTGGCCCAGGTCGCCGCCGTCGTGCTCGTACGCGAACGCGAGGTTGCGGCGCAGCGGCGGCGCGGCGGGCACCCGCAGGCGCGCGTCGAGCGGCTCGGGGTCGACGAGGACGCCGGGGTTGAGGATGCCGTCGGGGTCCATCACGTGCTTGACGGCCTTGAACAGGCCGATCATCTCCGGCGAGTACATCCTCGGCAGCAGCTCGCTGCGCGCGCGGCCGTCACCGTGCTCGCCCGACAGCGAGCCGCCGTAGCCGGCGACGAGGTCGGCCGCGGCCTCGAGGAACGAGCGGAAGGCCGCGGCCCCGTTGGGCTTGTCGAGCGGGTAGTCCAGGCGGACGTGCATGCACCCGTCGCCGAAGTGGCCGTAGGGCATGGCCGAGAGGTCGTGCTCGCCGAGCAGCACCTCGAAGTCGCGCAGGTAGTCGCCGAGCCGCTCGGGCGGGACGGCGGTGTCCTCCCAGCCGGCGTGCGCGGGACGTCCGGACGGCGCGCGTCCGGCGAGGCCGGCGCCGTCCTCGCGGATGCGCCACAGCGTCGCGGCGCGGCGGGTGTCGGAGACGATCTCGGACGCGCGGTGCGGCACCTGGGCCACCATCGCCTCGGCGCGGGCGCGGACGTCGTCCTCGTCGTCGCCGCTCACCTCGGTGAGCAGCCACGCGCGGCCGTCGGGCAGGACGGGCAGCGCGCTCTCGCCGAGACGCTCGCGGACGACGTCGACGATGCGCGAGTCCAGGCCCTCGCACGCGCTGGGTCCGTGCTCGAGGATGCGGGGCGCCATGTCGCCGGCGGTGGGCATGTCGTCGAAACCGAGGACGACGAGCAGACGGTGCCGCGGGTCGGCCACGAGGCGGACGGTGGCCTCGGTGACGACGCCCAGCGTGCCCTCGCTGCCGACGAGCGCGCGCGTCAGGTCGAAGTCGTGCTCGGGCAGCAGGTGCTCCAGCGAGTAGCCCGACACCTGGCGGCCGAAGCGGCCGAGCTCGGTGCGGACGACGCCGAGGTGGTCCCCGACGAGGGCGCGCAGCGCGTCCACCTGGGCGTCGGCGCCGGTGACGGTGGGCGTGCCGCCGGACGGCGCGGTGGCCGTGAGCAGCGCACCGGTGCCCGTCACGACGTCGAGCGCGGCGACGTTGTCGCTGGTGCGGCCGTAGCCGAGGGTGCGGGCGCCGCACGCGTTGTTGCCGATCATGCCGCCGATGGTGCAGCGCGTGTGCGTCGACGGGTCGGGGCCGAACCGCAGGCCCGCGGGCGTCGCGCGTCCCATCAGCGCGGCGTGCACGGTGCCGGGCTGGACGCGGGCCGTCCGCGCCTCGCGGTCGACGCCGAGCACCTGGTTCATGTGGCGGCTGAAGTCGAGGACGACCCCGTCGCCCACCGCGTTGCCGGCCACCGACGTGCCCGCGCCGCGCGCCGTCACCGGCACGCCGGTCTCGCGCGCCACGGCGAGCACGCGCGACACCTCCTCGGCGTCGCGCGGGCGCACCACCGCCTGCGGGACGACGCGGTAGAGCGAGGCGTCGGAGGAGTAGGCGGCGCGCGTCGTGCCGTCGGTCAGCACCTCGGCCACCCCGGCGGCGCGCAGGGCGCGTCCGACGTCGGTCGTGGCGGGGGCGCTGGTGAGGGTGGCCATGAGTAACATGTTACTCATGGCCCGGGCGTCCCTCACCGACGACGTCGTCGCCCACGTGCGCGACGAGGTGCGGGCCGGACGCCTGGTGCCGGGCGAGCTGTACTCGGTGTACCGGCTGTCCGACGACCTCGGCGTCTCGCGCAGCCCCGTCCGCGAGGGCCTGCTGCGGCTGTCCGAGGCGGGACTGGTGGCGTTCGAGCGCAACCGCGGCTTCCGCATCCACCTGCCCGACCCGCACGACATCGCCGAGATCTTCGCCGTCCGCCTCGCGCTCGAGGTGCCGGCGGCCCGCAGGCTGGCCGGGCGGGTGACGCCGTCGGTCCGCGCCGAGCTGGAGACGCAGCGCGACGCGATGCGCGCCGCCGTCGTGGCCGGGGACGAGGCCGCGTTCTCGCGCGACGACCGCGGGCTGCACGCGCTCGTCCTCGAGCGGTCGGGCAACCGGCGCGCGGCGGCCGTCGTCGACGGGCTGCGCGAGACCACACGGCTGCTGGGCGCGTCGACGTCACGCTCGCTGGAGCACGTCCGGGCCGAGCACGACCCCCTCGTCGACGCGTTGCTGGCCGGTGACGCCGACGCCGCGGGCGAGGCGATGCGCGTCCACCTGGAGCGGACGGGCCGGCTGCTCGCGGGCGCCGACGCGTGGGCGGACGTCGTCGAGTAGGGACGAACCACGGCAGACGGTCGCGAACCACGGCACGTCCGCCGTGGTCCGCGACCGTTCACCAGGAGACCGTGGTGGACGACACCACCCGCCGCGCTGCGCCCGGCCCCCACCACCCCGACACTGGCGGGGTGGGCATGAGGGCGCTGGTGACGGGTGCGAGCGGGTACGTGGGGTCGCGGCTGGTGGCCGCGCTGGCGCACGAGGGCCACACCGTGCTGGCAGCCTCGCGCAGGCCCGAGTCGCTGGAGCCGTTCGACTGGCCCCGCGACCTCGTCAGCCCACTCGCCCTCGACGTCGGTGACGACGACCTGTGCGCGCAGGGTCTGGCCGAGGCCGGCCAGGTCGACGTCGCGTACTACCTGGTGCACGCGATCGGCTCGGGGTCGTTCGCCGAGAAGGACCGTGAGTCGGCCCGCCGGTTCGGACGCACGGCCAAGGCCGCGGGCGTCGGCCGCGTCGTCTACCTCGGCGGGTTCGTGCCCGACGGCGAGACGCTGTCGGAGCACCTCGACAGCCGCGCCGAGGTCGGCGAGGAGCTGCAGCGCAGCGGCTGTGACGTCGTCTGGCTCAAGGCCGCGATCGTCACCGGCGCGGGCTCCACCCCCTACGAGCTGATCCGGCACCTCGCCGAGCGGCTGCCCGTCATCCCGGTGCCAGCCTGGATGGACCACCACGTCCAGCCCATCGCGATCACCGACGTGATCCACTACCTGCTCGCGTCGGCCGACCCCGACGTCGTCCCGGCCGGCGCCTACGACATCGCCGGCGAGGAGACCGTCCCGTACACGCGGCTCATCGAGCTGTACGTGGAGGCGGCGGGCCTGCGTCGTCGGCTGGTGCGCGTCCCCGGCGTGACGCCCGGGATGGCCGCGCCGGCCGTCGCACGGCTGACGCCCGTGCCGACGGCGATGATGGAGGACCTCGTGCTCTCGATGTCCAACTCCATGCAGAGCGGGGACGACCGCATCCGCGAGCTCGTCCCCGACCCCGAGGGCGGCCTGGTGACCGTCGCCGACTCCCTGGCCCGTGCCCGCGGGGACGGCGGAGAGGCGCCGGGCGTCTACGCGGCCACCGACCTGCTCGCCCCCGTCGCCACCGATCCCGCGTGGACGCGGCGCGAGGCCGGCGGCATCACCCACCAGCTCAGCCGCGTGACGTCGCTGCGCGCGCTGCTGCCCGGTTGAGGGGTTCACACCTGATCCACAGGTGACTGTCAGCGGCGCCTAGGGCTGGGCTCGCACCGTGGGGTCATGACGAACTCATCCCGCGGCGGCCTGGTCCGCCGGGCCCGCACCCACCTGGCCCTCACGGCGGCGAGCGGACTCGTCGTCGCCGGCGCCGTCACCGGCTACCTCGCGATCGACGGCGGCACCGCGACCGCCCAGAGCGAGACCAACCAGCAGTCCACGGCGTCCACGACCACCGACTCCGGCTCGGGGTCCAGCAGCAGCTCCAGCACCGACTCGGGCAGCACCTCGGGCTCGTCCGGGCTGTCGAGCACCGACCAGTCCGGCCAGGCCGCGGGCGGGAGCAACGCGTCATGACCGCCACCGCCCGCTGGACCGCGTGGTCGTGCGAGGTCAACCTCGTCGTCGCCCGAGCCTCGTCCCTCCCGATGGCCCGGGTGTTCCTCGAGGACCTCCTCGACGACGTCGACCGCGCCGTCAGCCGGTTCCGTCCCGACTCCGACCTGGCTCGCGTCAACGCCGCCGCGGGCCGGCTCGTCGCGGTGTCGCCGCTGACGATGCGGCTCGTCGACGTCGCGCTCGACGCCGCCCGCACGACCGACGGCCTGACGGACCCGACGGTGGGCGCCCACGTGGTCGCCGCCGGGTACGACGGCGACATCGCCGACGTGCGCAACCGTCTCGCCCCCGCGCGCGTGCCCGCGCCCCGCCCGGCCACCTGGGAGGACGTCCGCGTCGACCGCGACCTGCGTCGCCTGGGCGTGCCTGCCGGCGTCCGCCTCGACCTCGGCGCCACCGCCAAGGCGTGGACGGCCGACGAGGCCGCCGTGCAGGTGGCCCGTCGCCTGCACACCCCGGTGCTGGTGGAGATCGGCGGCGACGTCGCCGTCCGCACCTCGGCCGACCGCCCGTTCACCGTCGCGGTGTCCGAGCGGGCCGGCGAGGCCGCCGAGCTCGTCGCGGTGCACCACGGCGGCGTCGCGACGTCGTCCACCACCGCGCGGCGTTGGCACCGCGCCGACGGACCCGCGCACCACGTCGTCGACCCGCGCACCGGACGTCCGGCGCAGGGGGCGTGGCGCACCGTCAGCGTCTGGGCGCCGACGGCCGTGGAGGCCAACGCCGCCAGCACCGCCATGATCTGCCTCGACCGCTCCGAGGGCCTCGCGTTCCTGGACGACCGCGGGCTGCCGGCCCGTCTGGTCGGTCAGGACGGCACCGTCGAGCACACCCGTGCGTGGCCCCAGCAGAGCAGGGCCGCCTGATGCTGCTCTGGTGGATCGCGCGAGGCACCGGCGTCGCGGCCCTCGTCGCCTTCACGGTCGCGACGGCCGCCGGCGCGCTGACCAGCGGCAGCCGCGGACGCTCGTCCCTCGCCGTCGAGCGCCGGTTCCTGGTGCAGATGCTGCACCGTTCGGCCGCCGTCACCGGGCTGGTGCTGCTGCTCGTCCACGCGGTGACGATCGTCGCCGACGCGTACGTCGACGTCAGCGCCACCTCGACCGTGCTGCCGTTCACCAGCGCGTACGAGCCGTTCGCCGTGGGCCTGGGGTCGCTCGCGCTGTGGGCCTTCGTGGCCACCTCGGTGAGCGGCGCGGTGCGCGGACGGCTCGCGTCGTCCGCCCCGGCCAGCCGCGGGTGGCGTGCCGTCCACTGCCTGGCCTACGTCGGCTGGGCGCTGAGCATCGGCCACGGGTTCCTCGCCGGCACCGACTCGGGCACGCCGTGGCTGCTCGCGGTCTACGCCGCGTGCGTGGCGCTCGTCGCCGCGGCGGTCGCGCAGCGACTGCGGGCCGCCCGCACCCACGCCCGCAGCCCGCTCACCCGGGCCCGTCAGCAGTCCGCCCAGCAGACCGGGAGCACCCGATGACCGTCCTCGACCACCGCCCCGCCACTCAGCCGCCCGTCCGCTGGCTCGGCGTCCCCCGCCTGCTCGCCGGCACGGCCGTCGGCACCGTCGACCTCGCCCGCCACCGGTCCCTCCACGGCGGGCTCGCCCTGCCCACCCGCGCCGAGCTGCGCCTGGCCGTCTCGCTGGCCCGGCTGCGCGGACGCGGTGGCGCGGCGTTCCCGGTGTTCCGCAAGCTCGACTCGTTGCCCGACGACGGCGCCCACGCCGTGGTCGTCAACGGCAGCGAGAGCGAGCCCGCCAGCCACAAGGACCGCGTGCTCATGCGCCTGGCCCCGCACCTCGTCCTCGACGGCGCCCTCGGCGTCGCGCACGCCGTCGGGGCTGCCCGGGTCGTCGTCGCCGTCCACGACGAGGCCGCGGGCCGAGCGCTCGCCGCCGCCGTCGCCGACCGTGCGGACGCCGCCCGGGTCGAGGTGGTGCGCTCGGGCGGCAGCTTCGTCTCCGGCGAGGCGCGCGCGCTGCTCACCGGCCTCTCCGGCGCACCCGCCCTGCCCGACGGACGTCGCACGCTGCCCACCGCGCACGGGCTCGACGCCCGTCCCACCTTCGTCTCCAACGCCGAGACCTTCGCCCAGATCGGTCTGCTGCTCACCGAGGGCGTCGACGCGCACCTGGCCACGGGCACGCCCGGCGAGCCCGGCACCACCCTGGTGACCCTGCTCGGCGACGTCGACGCGCCCGGCGTGGTCGAGGTGCCGCACGGCATGGCGCTGTCGGACCTGCTCGGCCACGAGCGGACGCCCGTCCTCGTCGGCGGCTACCACGGCTCGTGGGTGGCCGGCGCCGGCGCCGCCGTGCTCGACCGCGACGCCCTGACCGCCGCGGGAACCCCCTGGGGCGCCGGAGTGCTCGCCCGCCTGGGCGCGGACACCTGTGCGCTCGGCGAGGTGCACCGTGTCGTCGCCTGGCTCGCCGCCCAGTCCGCCGGGCAGTGCGGACCCTGCGTGTTCGGCCTCCCCGCGGTGGCCGACGCCGTCGGCGACGTCGTCCGCGGCGGCGGTCAGCCGGCCGTCGACCGGGTGGGACTGCTCGTCGGGGCCGTCGACGGACGTGGCGCGTGCGCGCACCCCGACGGCACGGCGCGCTTCGTCCGCTCGGCCCTGCGGACCCTCGCGGGCGAGGTCGCCGTGCACGCGACCCACGGCGGCTGCGGCCGTCCGGTGCTCGGCCGGCTCCCCCTGGGCGGTGCGCGATGAGCGCGCACCGCGACCAGGCCGCCGAGCGACTCGTCGTCGACTGGACCCGCTGCGACGGCCACGGCCTCTGCGCGAGCCTGCTGCCCGACGGCGTGACCCTCGACCCGTGGGGCTTCCCCGTCCTCGACGGCGCCCCCCTGCCCGCCGACCGCGTCCGCGACGCCCGCCGCGCCGCCCTCGCCTGCCCCGCCCTGGCCCTGCGCCTCGAGCGCGGCTGACGAGAGTCTCTGGATCGTGGCTGGTCTCTGGATCGTGGTCGCGATGGCGACCACGATCCAGAGATCCACGTCCGGAGGGTGCGCCGATAGCCTGGGTCGGTGACCGAGACCCGAGTGCTCCTGCCCGCCGTCGGTGCCGTGCTGCTCGACATGGACGGGACGCTGCTGGAGTCCGAGCACGCGTCCGACCGGTGCTGGATCGCCTGGTGCGCCAAGCGCGGCAAGGACCCGGCCGTCGTCCTCCCGGCCGGACGGGGACGACGCGCGTCCGCCACGATGCGCGACCTCGCCCCCGAGCTGGGTGAGGCCGAGCTCGCCGCCGACATCGAGGAGTTCGCCGTCACGGAGGCGGCGGACACCGACGGCATCCATGCGCTGACGGGCTCGGCCGCCCTGCTCGCCGACCTACGCGCACGGGACGTGCCGCACGCGCTCGTCACCTCGGCCGGCGGACCGCTCGCGACGGCCCGCTTCACCGCCGCCGACCTCGTGCGGCCGGACGTCGCGGTGCACGGCGACGAGGTCACCGAGAGCAAGCCGCACCCCGAGGGCTTCCTCACCGCCGCGCGGCTGCTCGACGTCGAACCCGCCGCCTGCGTGGTGCTGGAGGACTCCGAGGCCGGCGTCGCCGCCGCCCGTGCGGCGGGCATGCGGGTGATCGGCATCGGCGACCCCGCCCGCGAGCTCGAGGTGGACGCCTGGGCGCCGCACCCCGGCGGTGTGGGGCTCGTCCGGGAGGACGGCGTGTGGGCGCTCCAGGTGGACGAGCAGGGCTGAGACCAGCCGTCGGCTAGGTGGCGGCACGCACCCGGCCGTACGGTGGCGGTACTGGTCCCTGCGGCGCCCGACCCGGGTGCCGGGGCGGGCTCGTGGAGAGGCGGACGCCATGACGGCGTCGCACGGTCCCGACACATCCACCCCCACCGACGGCGACCGCGTGCCGCTCCGGCTCGAGATGGTCCACTCGCCTGCTGACGGGCTCGTCTACGACGGGACGTGGCGTCCGCAGTCCGACGACCTGACCGTCGAGCTGCCGGACCTGCTCGACCACCTGCCCCGCGAGCTCGGGCACGTCATCCGCGTGGTCTACACCGCGGCGCAGTGGCAGCCCGCACCCCGCCGCATCCTGCTGGCGCACCGGTGGATCAAGGCGGGGCACTTCCCCCGTGACGAGAGGCCGCTGCTGCTGCTGACGCTGACGTCCCACCGCATCCTCCGGCTGCTGGTCGAACCGGCGGACGCGGCGGACGGTCAGGCCTTGGCCGCCAGGTAGGTGGCCGCGAGGTCCTTGTCGCCGTGGCCGGCGTCGGACGCGACCTGCAGCTCGTGGCGCAACGCGTCCATGAGCCGCGGGTCGAGGCCGGCCTGACGGGCGGCATCGGCGATCAGGCCGGCGTCCTTGAGGCCACCGTCGATCGCGAACTGAGGATCGAAGTCACCGGCGACGATGGCCTTGGTCTTCATCGCGACGTACGGCGCGTCCATGGCGCCGCCGCCGATCGCGTCGAGGAACTGCTGCGGTTCCAGGCCGAACGCCTCGGCCATGGCGACCGACTGGCCGATGCCGCCGACGACGGTGAGCACCCAGGCGTTGCAGACCAGCTTGAGACGGCTGGCGGAGCCGACCGGACCCACCCAGAGGGTGCGCGAGCCGATGGCGTCGAGCACCGGCGCGACCCGCGCCTGCAGCGACTCCTCCCCCGACGCCAGCACCACGAGGTTGCCGCTCTCGGCGGGCCCCTTGGTGCCCAGCACGGGCGCGTCGACGAACGCGACGCCACGCTCGGCCGCGACCGCGGCCACGGCGTCGGTGCCGTCGACACCGAGGGTGCTGGTCTGCACCCACACGGCGTCGTCACCCAGCGACGACGCGGCCTGCGTCATCACCTCGAGGACGCTGGCGGTGTCGAACAGCATCGTGACGACGACGTCGGCCCCCTCCACCGCCTCGGCGGGCGTGGACGCGACCGTGGCGCCGGCCTCGCCGAGGGGCGCGGCCTTGTCGGCCGAACGGTTCCAGACCGACAGCTCGAGCCCGGCCTCGAGGATGTTGTGCGCCATGCCGGCGCCCATCGTCCCCAGGCCGAGCAGAGCGACGCGAGGGCTCACGCGTCGCCGCCGACCTCGAGCAGGGCCTGGTTGAAGGCCGGGATGTCGTCGGGGTTGCGCGAGGTGATGAGCTTCCAGTCGTTGCCGGGGCAGACGAAGACTTCCTCGTCGACCCAGCTGCCGCCCGCGTTCGTCACGTCGGTCCGCAGCGACGGGAACGAGGTGAGCGTCTTGCCCGGCAGCACGCCGGCCTCGACGAGCACCCAGGGGGCGTGGCAGATGGCGGCGACCGGCTTCTTGGCGTCGACCCAGGCCTTGACGAAGTCGACGGCCTCCGGAGTGGCGCGCAGCGTGTCGGCGTTGACCGTGCCGCCGGGGAGGACGAGCACGTCGTAGGCGGACGCGTCGACGTCGGCCAGCGCGATCGTGGACTGGAAGACCTCGTCCT
This sequence comes from Solicola agrisoli, assembly GCF_049059935.1. Lineage (NCBI taxonomy): Bacteria > Bacillati > Actinomycetota > Actinomycetes > Propionibacteriales > Nocardioidaceae > Solicola > Solicola agrisoli. Next base: position 13,424 of record NZ_JBMGQR010000083.1, read on the forward strand.
TGTCGACGTCGCCGACCATCGACTGGACGTCGCCCTTCTCGGGGGCGGCGTGCTCCAGGGAGCCGCCGGCCTTCTCGATCGCGGCCCAGGGGTCGGCCAGCTCGGGCTTCTCGACGCCCTGGTTCGACGTGAGGAACAGGTACCTGCTCATGGTGTTCTCCTCCAGCTCGTGGGTTCGGCTCCACGCAACCACCGGCGCGGGACGTCCGCACGTCGGCGGCGACTGCGTCACACCGCGGATGGGGTCAGCTGACGACGGAGCCCGGGAGCGCCGCCGCGACGGCGGCCCGGATGGCGTCCTGCTCGAGGTCGAACTCCGGGCCGACGTCGCCCTCGAGGTAGGCGTCGGCGGAACGGCGGAGGCGGTCCTTGAGGTCGTCGGGGAGATCGATGTGGTCGAGGTCGACCGAGCACGGGATGTCGGCCATCGCGGTGGCGAGGTCGACGAGGCCGTCGCTGCCCTCCTCGGGCTCGACCCGCAGGTACGGCGGCCGGCGCAGGGACAGCTCCTCGACGCCCACGCCGAAGGACTCGGCGGTGAAGGTGAGCGCGCCGTCGACGTAGGCGATCGCGAACTCACCGTCGCCCGCGTGGGTGACCGACCGGACGGTGCGTGGCTCGACGTCGATGCCCTCGTCGTCGGAGAGGTCGACGTCGCGCACACCCGACTCCAGCCGGATCCGCACCGGCACGCCGGGGACGGGCGAGTCGTCGACGGGAAGAATCAGCGTGACGGCGCCGTCGCCGGGCCGCTCCAGCCGCGACTCCCCGAGGTCGACGAGCACACCGTCGAGCACCATCTGCGACACGTCGCCGACGGGGAGGTCGGCGGACTCGACGAGGACGCCCGTGCGCACCTCGTAGCGCTCACCTGCGGGCTCGTCGTCGACGAGGAACACCGCGGTGCCGTCCTCGTCGAAGACCAGCCGGGCCTCGGGCGTCGTCTCGTGCGTGCGCGATCGCCATCGTCCGAGCCATCCCATGGCCCCGTTGTACACGCGGACCTCTGGATCGTGGTCGCCGCAGCGACCACGATCCAGAGACCAGCCACGATCCAGAGACTCTCGTCAGGCGGCGGCGGTGACCCTGATGTCGTTGCGCCAGGGGTCCTGGAACGACAGGGTGCGGCCGTCGTCGGCGCGGTCGACCGACGCGTCGGCGAGGCGGGACGACAGGGCGGCGACGTCGTCGGTGGTGGGGACGACGATCGTCACCTCGCCGAGCCCGAGCGTGGCGGCGCGGGCGGGGGCGCCGGCGGAGTTCCACGTGTTCATCGCCATGTGGTGGTGGTAGCCGCCGGCGGAGACGAACAGGGCGCCGTTCCACTCCGCGACGGTCTCGAAGCCGAGGGTGTCGACGTAGAACGCGCGGGCGGTGGGCACGTCGCCGACCTGCAGGTGGACGTGGCCGATGGTGGCGGGAACCTGCTCGGCGGACGCGATCGCGCCGTCGGTGAGGTGCTGCTCGAGGTACTCGTTCGGGTCGAGCCGCAGCGCGCCCATCTTCACCTGCGTGCCCTCCCACGACCAGGTGGAGCGGTCGCGGTCCCAGTAGATCTCGATGCCGTTGCCCTCGGGGTCGGTGAAGTAGAAGGCGAGGCTGACGATGTGGTCGGCGCTGCCGACGTAGGCGCCGCCCTGCGCGCGGGCCGCGCGGGCGACGGTGGCCGCGAGGTTCTCCTGCGACGACACGAGGAACGCGGTGTGGAACAGGCCGGCCTGGCCGGGCCGGGGCAGCGGGAGGCCGGGGGCGTGGTGCAGCACGAGGAGTGCGGTGCCGCCGCGCCCCAGGACGACGACGCCGCCCGCGTCGCTGATCGTCTCCAGCGCGAGGGCGTCGCGGTAGTAGGCCTCCATCGCCTTCAGGTCGCTGACGTGCAGCGTGACGGCGTCCATGCGGGTGGCGGGCGCCAGCAGCTCGCCGCGCGCGGCGCGGTCGGCGTCGAGCGGGGCGGGGGTGACGCGGTCGGTGGTCGTGCTCATGGTGTCCAGGCTAGAGGTATTCACTTGAAGCGTCAACTAAATCAGACCTGCGATCATTCCCCCGTGCGTGCCGTGGTGGTGGACGAGTTCGGTGCCGTGCCCCGTGTCGGCGAGGTGGACGAGCCGCCGTGCCCGTCCCACGGCGCGGTCGTCGAGGTGCGTGTCACGGGCGTCTGCCGCAGCGACTGGCACGCCTGGCACGGTCACGACGACTCGGTCTCCCTCCCCCACGTGCCCGGCCACGAGTTCGCCGGCGTGGTGGTCGCCGTGGGCGACGACGTCCGCGGCTGGACCGGCGGCGAGCGCGTCACCGCACCCTTCGTCAACGCCTGCGGCACCTGCGCGACGTGCCGCGAGGGCCGGCAGAGCGTCTGCCCGCACCAGACCCAGCCCGGGTTCGACCGCCTCGGCTCCTTCGCCGAGCGCGTGGTCGTCCACCACGCCGACGTCAACCTCGTCGCCGTGCCCGACGGGGTGGACGACGCCACCGCCGCGGGTCTGGGCTGCCGGTTCGCGACCGCCTACCGCGCCGTGGGCGCGCGCGGACGTGCCGCGGCGGGCGAGCACGTGGTCGTCCTCGGCTGCGGCGGCGTGGGGCTGGCCGCCGTGGTGGTGGCCGTCGCCCGTGGCGCGCACGTGGTCGCGGTCGACGTCTCGACCGGTGCGCTCGACCTCGCCCGGGCGCTCGGCGCGTCCGTGACGATCGACGCCTCGGGCGACGTCGACGCGCTGGTACGTGAGGCGACGGACGGCGGAGCGCACCTCGTCGTCGAGGCCCTCGGCCGCGCGGCGCTGCTCCGTCAGGGCCTCGCGCTGCTCCGGCCCGGCGGACGCCACGTCCAGGTCGGGCTGCTGGCCGGTGCCGACGCGTCGCCGCAGGTGGACGTCGGACGGGTGGTCGCCCTCGAGCTCGAGCTGCTCGGCAGCCACGGCATGTCGGCGCACGAGTACCCGGCGATGCTGGCCGAGATCGCGGACGGGACGCTCGACGCCGCCGCGCTCGTCGGGCGACGGATCGGCCTCGACGAGGCCCCGGACGCGCTCGCGGCGATGGACCGGCCGGCGACGTCGGCGGGCACCACCGTCGTCGTCCTGTGAGGGTCCGCGCCTACGTCAGATGGCGCACACCCGGCCGCGGAAGGGTTGGGTGGACGGGCCGATCATGAGACAGTCGTCGTTGACCTCATCCCCCCGTCGAGGACCTGACCGACCTGTGCCTCCCGCTCGTCACCGCGCCGCCAAGCACGTAGCCGAACGCCAGCCCCGTCGTCGACCCTCCGCGCGGGTCGTCGTCGCCGGTCTCGCGACGGTGGCGGTCCTCGGCACAACGGCGGCGTTCGCGCTCCCGGGCGGCAGCGACGACACCACGCCCACCGCGGCGCGGGCCGGCTTCACGGCCCAGGCCCCCGCGGGCACCGGGAAGTCGGAGGCCGGCGCGTCGCGCGGCACCGACACCGTCAGCCGCTCGGCCGCGGCCGCCCGTGCGGCCATCGAGACCGCTCCGCTGACGTCCGCCGCCTCGGGCCAGGAGACGTCCGCCCCCGCGCTCACCGCCAAGACCAAGATGTGGGTGGCCGACGACGTCGACCTGCGCACCGGCCCGGCCGAGTCGTTCCCGTCCGACGGCGACGTCGCCGAGGGCAAGCGCCTCGACGTCACCGGCACCACCGACGGCGACT
>NZ_JBMGQR010000084.1:0-16783 GCF_049059935.1 Solicola agrisoli
ACCCACCGCACGCTGGTGGTGCGGGGCGACCCGTGCACCACCTCCACGCCCGCCCGTCGGAACGAGGGGGTCGCCAGCACCTCGGCCAGGGTGAACAGCATGGCCGCAGTCTGGGCACCCGGCGACAGGCTGTCAACGACATGACGGCGGTGGTGGGTCACTGTGTCCCTTGTCGTCAGCCCGTCGCCCCTGGTTCGGTGGCACCACGCCGGCCACCCGACCAGTCGCGACCACCCAGGAGCAGCCATGACCACGTCCTCGGCACCACCGGAGCAGGACCACGACCGCGTCTTCCTCGACCTCGCGCTCGAGCAGGCCAGGATCGGCTGGGACGAGGGCGGCGTCCCGATCGGCGCCGCGCTGGTGCACCGCGGCGAGGTGCTCGCCGTCGGTCGCAACCGCCGCGTCCAGCTCGGCTCCCCGATCCGTCACGGCGAGACCGACTGCATCGACAACGCGGGCCGCCTGCCCGCGTCGGTCTACCGGGCGAGCACGCTCTACACGACCCTGTCGCCGTGCTTCATGTGCGCGGGCACGGCGCTGCTGTACGACGTCCCGCGCATCGTCGTGGGCGAGAACCGCACGTTCGAGGCCTCCGAGACGCTGCTCCGCTCGCACGGCGTGCAGGTCGACGTGCTCGACGACCCGCAGTGCCGGGCGCTGATGCAGCAGATGATCGCCGAGCGTCCCGGCATCTGGTTCGAGGACATCGGGGAGGAGGGATGACCGCCGACCCGCGCACGTCCCCCGAGCTGGGCGCGGGCTCGCCCGTCGACCCGGACTACCCCGTCACCCCCGTGCCGCCGCACGCCCGCAAGTCGCTCGTCGCGCTGCTGTTCGTCCTGTGCGGGTTCACCGTCTTCACCCCGACGATGCTCGCCGGCGCGGCCCTCGCACCGAACTTCACCGTCGCCGGGCTGCTCGGCGTCATCGCCGCGGGGTCGCTCATCCTCGGCACCTACGTGGCCGTCATGGGCTGGGTCGGGTCGCGCACGCGTCTGACCACGGTCGTGATGGCGCGCTACGGGTTCGGCATGCGCGGCGCCAAGCTCGCGTCGCTGCTGCTCGGCGGCACCCAGATCGGCTGGTACGGCGTCACCATCGGGACGATCGGCGACCTCACCGCCGTCGCGACCGGCTGGGACTCCTTCGCCGCGCGCGCCACGATCATGGTCGTCACGAGCGCGCTGATGTGCGCCACGGCCTGCTACGGCTTCCGCGGCATGGCGCTGGCGTCGATGGTCTCGACCCCGCTCATCGTGGTGCTCGCGTTCTGGGTGCTCTCGCGCTCCCTGGACGAGGTGGGCGGCTGGTCGGGCTTCGCGGCGATCGAGCCGTCGGGGACCCTGGCGACGTCGGTCGCGATCACCACCGTCGTCGGCACCTTCATCTCCGCCGGCACCCAGGCGCCGAACTGGACGAGGTTCGCCCGCACCGGGACGCAGGCGGTCTGGGCGTGCGTCGCGGCGTTCGTCCTCGGCAACGGGCTGATGATCTTCTTCGGCGCGGTCGGGGCGCTGACGTTCCAGCAGGCCGACTTCGTCCTGGTGCTCTACAACCTCGGCCTGGTGGGCTGGGGCCTGGTGCTCCTGTTCGGCAACCTGTGGACGAGCAACGCCGACACCGCGTACGCGTTCGGGGTGGCGGGGGCCGAGCTGTTCGAGCGGCCCACCAAGACGCCGTTCGTCATCGGCGGCACGGTGATCGGCACCGTCCTCGCGCTGGCGGGCGTGCAGAACCACCTGATCACCTACCTCGGCCTGCTGGGCACGTTCATCCCGCCGCTGGGCGGCGTCATCATCGGCGACTTCCTCGCCCGCTGGCGCGGCGGCATCCCGACGCGCGACGCCTACACGCCGCCGCTCGTGCGGTGGGAGAACCTCGGCGTGTACGCCGTCGCCGGCTTCGCGGCCTGGGCCACCGGCGAGATCGGCTGGGGCATCCCGCCGCTCACCGGCGTCCTGCTGGCGGTCGTCCTCACCGTCGCGGTGGCCCGCCTGCGCCGTCAGCAGGACATGCTGCCCGTCTGACGTCCCTCCCGTCCGCGATCCGACGGGTTCGCGGGGTTCCCGGCGACGAGAACCCCGACAACCCATCGGATCGCGGACGGGGGCGTCGCGGCGGCGGGCGTCAGCGGAGCAGGAGGATGCCGCGGGGCGGGCCGGGGACGACGCGCAGGCGCATGCCGGCCTCGGCGGGCGTCCGGTCGGCCTTGCGGTGGTTGCACCGTACGCACGCCGCGACGGCGTTCTCCCAGGTGAGCAGGCCGCCGCGCGAGCGCGGGACGACGTGGTCGACGGTCTCGGCCTGCCCGCCGCAGTAGGCGCAGGCGCCGTCGCGGGCCTTGACCGCGGTCTTGGTGCAGATCGGGTTGCGCCGGTGCACCCACTTCATCACCACGTAGCGGACGAGCCGCAGCACCTTGGGCCGCGGGAAGTCGCCGAACATCTGCTCGGCGTGGGCCTCCTCGACGACGGCCACCTGCCGGACGAGCATCCGGATCGCGTGGCGCAGGGACACCCGCTGCAGGGGCTCGTAGCTCGCGTTGAGCACGAGAACGTGTGCGTCCATCGGCCTGTCCGTCTCTCTCGGCATGGTCAGCGTACCCGCGTCCGCCCCGCCGTCGCCTGCAACGACGGGGCGGACACGGGGTGTTCACCTGATCGACTCCCACCTCAGCCCTTGACGCACAGGACCTGCTTGAGGTGGGCGACGACCTCGACGAGGTCACGCTGGGCGGCGATCACCGCGTCGATGTCCTTGTAGGCCGCGGGGATCTCGTCGACGACGCCCGCGTCCTTGCGCGACTCCACGCCCCGCGTCTGCGCCACCAGGTCGTCGACGGTGAACCGCTTGCGGGCCTGGTTGCGCGACATCCGGCGGCCCGCCCCGTGGGACGCGGACCAGAAGGACGCCGGGTTGCCCAGCCCGCGCACGACGTACGACCCGGTGCCCATCGACCCCGGGATCAGGCCGAGGTCGCCGAGACCGGCGCGGATCGCGCCCTTGCGTGTCACGAGCATCTCCTCGCCGTCGATCGTCTCGGTGTCCACGTAGTTGTGGTGGCACGAGATCGGCTCGTCGAAGGCGACGTCCGCGCCGCGCGCGCCGAACCACGCCGCCACCTCCCGCGTGACCAGCCCGAGCATCACCGCACGCGAGCGCGCGGCGTAGTCCTGCGCCCAGGTGAGGTCGCGCCGGTAGGCGTCCATCTCCGGCGTGCCGGCGAGGAACACCGCGAGGTCGCGGTCGGGCAGGTCGGCGTTGTGCGGCAGGTCCCGCGCGATCGCCATGTGGCGCTGCGCGAGCTGGTTGCCGATGCCGCGCGAGCCCGAGTGCAGCATCACCCAGACGGCGCCGTCGTCGTCCAGGCAGATCTCGAGGAAGTGGTTGCCCCCGCCGAGCGAGCCCATCTGCGACACCGCCTTGGCCCGCATCGACTGCACGCCGTCGTGGAGCGAGGTGAACGTCGACCAGAACCCGTCCCACCCCGACCCGACGCCCAGACGCGCGACGTCGACCGGGTCGGCGTGACCGTGGAACCCCACCGGGATCGTGTCCTCGAGACGCCCGCGCAGGGGACCGAGGTCGTCCGGCAGGTCCTCGGCGCGCAGCGACGTGCGCACGCCCTCCATGCCGCACCCGATGTCGACGCCCACCGCCGCCGGCGACACGGCCCGGCGCATCGCGATCACCGACCCGACGGTCGCGCCCTTGCCGAGGTGCACGTCGGGCATGACGCGCAGCCCGTGCACCCACGGGGTGGACGCGATGTGGCGCAGCTGCTCGAGCGCGGCGGGCTCGATCTCGTCCTCGCGCGCCCACATCCAGGTGTCGGCGCGGGCTCCGGACAGGGGGACCGGGAACGTCCCGGTCGTGGTGGTCTCCATGGTTCCTTCTCGTGTCGGCGTGCCGGGACCCACGAGACGGCGAGAGCCGCCCCGGTGTCCCGGGACGGCTCTGGTGTGGACGTGCGTCGGCGCGTCAGAGGTCGCTCGGGTGCGTCAGGTGCTGGTCGCACCTGACCGACTCGTACAGACCTCTGCGCATCGACATGTCCTCACCGTAGGCGGGCCCCACCACGACCCGCCACACGTTTTTCCCACCCCGCGATCCGCCGATCCGCGGCTACCAGTCCGGCGATCCGCGTCGCGTGGACCGACGGATCGGCGCGCGGGGATCGGCGGATCGCTGGGTGGGTCGGGTCAGTGGCCGAAGGTGCCCACGAGGATCGCGCGGGCGAGGGTGTGCGACGAGAGGTTGAAGCCGAGGAACGCGGGGCTGGCGCCGTCGGGGAGGTCGAGCGACGGGACGTCGACAGCGTGCACGACGACGTAGTAGCGGTGGTCGCCGTGCCCGGGCGGCGGGGCGGCGCCGACGTAGCCAGCGAACCCGGCGTCGTTGGTGAGGGCCGTGGCGGGCGCGGGGAGGTCGAAGTCCGTGGCGCCGGCGCCGGCGGGCAGCTCGGTGACCGAGGCGGGCAGGTCGGTGACGGCCCAGTGCCAGAAGCCGCTCGCCGTGGGGGCGCAGGGGTCGTAGACCGTGACGGCGTAGCTCTGCGTGCCCTCGGGCGCGCCGGACCAGCTGAGCTGCGGGCTGCGGTCCTCGCCGCCGGGCACGCCCATCGCGCCCGAGCGCTGCGGCTCGGCGAGCTGCGCGCCGTCGGTGACGTCGTCGCTGGTGACGGTGAACGACGGCACCGGGGCCAGGAGCTCGTAGGGGTTCGGGAACTGGTCGGCGGCGCTCATGGCGTCCTCTCGTCGGGTGCACGGGTCGCGGCCCAGCCTGCCCGAGCCCCGGTGGCCCCGCACGTCAGCCGCGTGAGGAGATCCAGTCGGGCAGGACGCCGCTCGACAGCGCGGCGTCGCGCAGCGGGCGGCCGAGCTCGGCGACGCGACGGGTGCCGTCCAGGCCGAGGTGGGCCCAGCCCTCGAGGGCGAGGCGGTCGGTCTCGTCCTCCAGGCCCTGACGGAAGGTGCGGCCCTCGTCGGTGAGCGCGTCGCCGGCGACCAGGCCGCGCCCGGTCAGCCGGTCGACGGCGGCCGTCCACTCCTCGTCGGACCAGCCGCGCGTGGAGCGGACGAAGTCGGTGTTGCCCGAGAACAGCCCGCCGAGCACGAGCGACTCGACCGGGTCGAGGCCGGCGCGGAGCAGCAGCGCGACATGGCCGTCGCCGCGGTGCTCGCGGATCAAGGTGGCCGCGTGCCACAGGGCCAGGCGGGGGTCGTCGGGCCACTCGAGCCCGGCGTGCGCGGCGTGCAGCGGACGGCCGGGCGTGGTGAGCCCGGAGCAGACGGTGCGCGCGAGGTCGAGCAGCTCGGAGACGTCGGGCGTGCCGATCGCCTTGTCGAGCACCACCTGCATGCCGTCGCGGCGGGCCTGCTGCACCCGCGCGGGTGAGGCGACGTCCCACGACGCGGGCAGCGCCTTCTCGTGCAGCCAGGGCGCGAAGACGTAGAAGGTGGCGATCGGCACCTGCGGACCCACCGGCCCGAACGCCGCGGACCGTGCCGCGAAGTAGCTCAGCCGCGGGTGCAGGCCGAGCGCGACGTACGACTCGCGGACGTCGTCGGCGAAGTAGCCGAGCACGTGCAGCGACTCCAGCGCCCCCCACGCGCGTCGGGACCAGGTGAGCAGCTCGGCGTCGGCCGAAGGAGCAGGCATGCCCCGGACGATAGGTGCCCCTGCCGACGCGCGCCCGTCAGGACGTCCTGGCGGTGGTGACCTCGGGCCCGGCGTCGCGGGCGTCGGACGGGAGCCGCTGGGTGCGCAGGAAGCGCCACGCGACGACGGCCAGCGGCGTGCCGCCGAGCACCCGGGTGGTGGGCACGCGGTGCAGCCCGCCGTCGATCTTCACCAGCGACACCGGGTGGCCGGTGGTGCAGTCGGCCCACGTCACCTGACGCACGCCGCGCCCGAGGCGGACCTGGCGGGGCTGCCCCTCGCAGCCGTTGACGATCGCCTGGTTGCGGATCCACCGCGAGATGCGGGGCAGCCGCACGTCGCCGAACTCCGGGGGGAGGCGGCCACCGAGGTAGGGGATGACGCGGTCGCCGGTGCCGTGCAGCTCGAGCAGCGAGATCGGCTTGCCGACGCAGCCGGCCGCGCGGTCGTAGAAGGCGCCGGAGATCGCGACGACGGCGGCGATCCGGTCGGGCATCGCGCACGTGGCGGTCACGGCCATGCCACCACCGTTGGAGTGGCCGAGCGCGTAGACGCGGTCGCGGTCGACGCAGAAGCCGCGCTGGACGCGGTCGATCAGGGCCCGCGTCATCGCGACGTCGTCGACGCCGGGACGCGCCTGGGGGCCGATCTGCCAGTCGAGCCGGCCCACCTGGTTGACGACGCCCTCGGGGTAGGCGACGAGCACGGGCAGCCCGGACAGGCCGGTGTCGGCCTCGAGGAGCGCGCCGCTGCGGTGTCGTCCGTGGAACGCGACGAGCAGCGGCGTGGGCACGTCGGGCGAGTAGCTGGACGGCACGTGCAGGCGGAACGACCGCGGCTGCCCGTCGACGACGAGCGGCACCACGCTCGTCCGTCCGAGCGGCAGCGCCGCCGGCACCGAGCAGCCGCGGCTGACGTCGGTGGCCTCGGAGGCGGTGCGGGCGACGTCCTGCGCGAGCCGCGACACCGAGACGACGGGGTCGGGGGCGTCGGCCCGCGGGCGAGACCGGAGGACACGGCGTCGACGGCCAGCAGCACCAGGACCACGGCGACGGCCGCGAGCGCGGGGAGCCCGAGACGGCGTCTCGTCGTCTGCACCTGGCCTCCCCCGCCGCATCGTCCCGTGCGTCCGCGCGGGTCCCGCAGATCCTACGTCGGCCGGGGTCCCCCGACGGACGAATCGGACGAGCGGTGACGGGGGCCACGGGCGCCGGGTCGTGGAGTCGTCGGACGGCCCCTAGGGTGATGCGGGTGAGCCAGGCCCCCCGCGACGACCTCTTCGGTTCGTACCTCGACCAGCTCGACACCAGCACCTTCGACGAGATGTTCGCGGCCGAGGACGTCCGCGACAACTACTCCGCCGTGCACACGGCGTTCTCGGAGATGGACGCCACCGAGGTCCAGGCGCGGGCCGACTCCCTCGCCTCGTCCTACCTCGACCAGGGCGTCACGTTCGGCGTCGAGGGCGAGGAGCGTCCGTTCCCGCTCGACATCGTCCCGCGGCTGATCGAGGCCGACGCGTGGCGCACCGTCGACGTCGGCGTGCGGCAGCGCGTCAACGCGCTCGAGAAGTTCCTCGACGACGTCTACGGCGCCGGTGAGGTGTTCAACGACGGCGTCGTGCCGCGCCAGGTGGTCACCAGCTCCGAGCACTTCCACCGCGTCGTCGCCGGCATCACGCCGCCCAACGGCGTGCGCATCCACGTCTCGGGCATCGACCTGATCCGCGACGGCGACGGCGAGTTCCGCGTCCTCGAGGACAACGCGCGCGTGCCGTCCGGCGTCTCCTACGTGATGACGAACCGCCGCGCGATGTCGGCCGCCCTGCCCGAGGTGTTCGCCGACCACCGCATCCGGCCGGTCTCGTCGTACTCGCGCCAGCTGCTCGGCGCCCTGCGCGCCGCCGCCCCCGCGGGCGTCGCCGACCCGACGGTCGTCGTGCTCACCCCCGGCGTCTACAACTCCGCCTACTTCGAGCACGCCCTGCTCGCGCGCACCATGGGCATCGAGCTGGTCGAGGGACGCGACCTCGTCTGCCGCGGCGGCCGGGTGCACATGCGCACCACCCGCGGCCTGGAGCCGGTGCACGTCATCTACCGCCGCCTCGACGACGACTTCCTCGACCCGGTGCACTTCCGCGCCGACTCGATGCTCGGCGTCCCCGGCCTGATCAACGCCGCGCGCGCCGGCAACGTCTCGATCGCCAACGCGGTCGGCAACGGCGTCGCCGACGACAAGCTGCTCTACACCTACGTGCCCGACCTGATCCGGTACTACCTCTCGGAGGAGCCGGTGCTGAAGAACGTCGACACGTGGCGGATGGCCGAGCCCGAGGCCCGCGAGGAGGTGCTCGACCGCCTCGACGAGCTGGTGCTCAAGCCGGTCGACGGCTCGGGCGGCAAGGGCATCGTCATCGGCCCGGCCGCGACGCAGGGCGAGCTCGACACCCTGCGCGCCGCGATCCTGCGCGACCCGCGTGCCTGGATCGCCCAGCCCGTCATCTCGCTGTCGACGGTGCCCACCCTGGTCGAGGACGGGATCCGTCCGCGCCACGTCGACCTGCGGCCGTTCGCGGTCAACGACGGCGAGCGCGTGTGGGTGCTCCCCGGCGGCCTGACGCGCGTCGCGCTCCCCGAGGGCGAGCTGATCGTCAACTCCAGCCGCGGCGGCGGGTCCAAGGACACCTGGGTGATGGCCGACCCGGCCGAGGCCGCCGCGCCGGAGGAGCCCGAGCTGGGCCACCACGGGGTGGTCGAGGGCCTGCCGCCCGACCACGGCCCCGCGCACGACTCCGTCGAGGAGCCCGCCGAGCAGCAGCAACAGCAGCAGCAGAGCACCACCGAGGAGGACGCGACGTGCTGAGCCGCATCGCCGAGTCGCTGTTCTGGATCGGTCGCTACGTCGAGCGTGCCGACGACACGTCGCGCATCCTCGACGTCCAGACCCAGCTGCTGGTCGAGGACCCGGGCATCGACGAGACCGCGTCGTGCACGCAGCTGCTGTCGGTCATGGGAGTCGAGGACTACGAGGGCACGGCCAACCGTCGCGCGATCATGCGCGTGCTGGCCACCGACCCCGACTCCCCCACGTCGATGGTCGCCTCGCTCGCCGCGGCCCGCGAGAGCGCCCGCCGCGCCCGCGAGACCCTCTCGACCGACATGTGGGAGGCCATCAACACCACGTGGCGGGCGATCGGCAGCGGACGCGTGCGCACCATGCGTCCGCCCGCGTTGTTCGCCTGGGTGCGCGAGCGCTCGTCGGTCATCGCGGGCATCGCCGACTCCACGATGAGCCGCGACGAGGGCTGGCAGTTCCTGATCCTCGGCCGCAGCATCGAGCGGGTCGACATGACGGCCCGCCTGCTGTCCACCGCGGCGCTGTCGGACGGCCCCAAGGTCGCCTGGCCCACCACGCTGCGCGCCGCCGGCGCCTACGAGGCGTTCCTGCGCACGTACCGCGGGCTCGAGGCCGACCGCGACGCCGCCGAGTTCCTGCTCCTCGACCGGCTGTTCCCGCGGTCGGTGGTCTACGCGCTGACGCGGGCCGAGCGCAGCCTGGAGAACCTCGCGAGCAACGGCGGCAGCCGCGCCGGCTTCGACGACGAGTCGCTGCGACTGCTGGGCCGAGCGCGCGCCGAGCTGGAGTACCGCCCGCTCGCCGACGTCGTGTTCGACCTGCCGGTGGAGATGGAGCGCCTGCAGCGCAGCTGCTCCAACGCCACCGACGCGATCACGCACCGGTACTTCTCCACCGAGACACCCATGAGCTGGCTGGGAGGCGCGCGCTGATGCAGATGAGAATCGCCCACCGCACCGGGTTCACCTACGTCGACGGCGTCAACGCGTCCTACAACGAGGCGCGGATGACGCCGCTGACGCTGCCCGAGCAGTACGTGCTGCACAGCCGTCTCGACGTCACCCCGAACCCGTGGACCTACACCTACAGCGACTACTGGGGCACCCAGGTCACCGCGTTCGAGGTGCACGAGCTGCACCAGGACCTCACGGTCACCTCGACGTCCACCGTCGACGTCGGGCGCCGTCCGGTCGAGCCGGCGGGCCTGTCGTGGGCCGACCTGCGCGACCCGGTGCTCGTCGACCGCCACGTCGAGATGCTCGACCTCGGGCCGCGGGTCGTCCCGCCGGACTCGCTGGCGGCCAGGACCCGCGAGATCGCCGCGGCCGCGGGGAGCCCGAGCGTGTTCGCGCGCGACCTGTGCGGGTTCGTGCACTCCGAGATCACCTACGTCACCGGCGCGACGCTCGTCGAGACCACCGCGGCCGACGCGTGGGAGTCGCGCACCGGCGTCTGCCAGGACATCGCGCACCTGGTGCTCGGCGGCCTGCGCGCCGCCGGCGTCCCGGCGCGGTACGTGTCGGGCTACCTGCACCCGCGCGAGGACCCCGAGGTCGGCGAGACCGTGGCGGGCGAGTCGCACGCGTGGATCGAGTGGTTCGACGGCGACTGGGTGGGCTTCGACCCCACCAACGACGTCGTCCCCGGCGACCGCCACGTCGTGGTCGGCCGCGGCCGGTCCTACGACGACATCGCCCCCCTCCGCGGCATCTTCTCCGGCTCGGTGACCTCGGACATGGCGGCCGAGGTGCAGGTCACCCGCCTGACCTGAGGCGTCGACCGTTCACCAGGTGCTCCTGGTGAACGGTCGCGGACCACGGCAAGGTCGCCGTGGTCCGCGACCGTTCGCCGTGGTTCGTCAGAGCGGGAGCGTCGCGAGGTCGACGCGCGTGCGCAGGACGGCGGGCCCCAGGCGCAGGACCCCGTCGCTCAGCGGCTCGCACCGGACGCCGCCGTGCCCGCGCAGCGCCCGGTGGCCGCCGGGGCCGAGGGCCTGGTCCATCCAGCCGCACGGACGCGCCGGGCGTCGGACGGCCAGCCGCACCTCGCCCTCGCCGCAGTCGAGCACGACCTCGCTGCCCACGAGCCGGTCGACCTCGATCCCGCGCAGCACCACGTTGCGCCGCGTCACCAGCGGGTCGACGGGCCCGACGACGCCGATGCGCCGCGCCGCCGAGACCACCGCCGCCTCGTCGACCAGCGTGACGGCGGCGTGCGCGTGGGCGCGGCGTCCGAAGTACCGGTCGCCCACGATGCCGAGCCCCGCCCGCACCTCGACGCGCTCGCGCACCTCGCCGTCCTCGGCGGGCGCGGGGCCGTCGGACGGGCGTCCCTCGTAGCGGTGGCGCCTCGACGCGAGCAGCCCGACGACCTCGACGTCGTAGGCCAGCTCCTCGACCTGCGTCACGCGTCGACGCGCTCGGCCGGGACGGACGGGTGCCGCGACCACCAGCCGGCGAGCAGCGAGCCCGACACGTTGTGCCAGACCGAGAAGATCGCGGCGGGCAGCGCCGCGGCCGGACCGAACTGCCCGGCGGCCAGGCCTGCCGCCAGGCCGGAGTTCTGCATGCCGACCTCCATGCTGACCGCCCGCCGCGCCGGCTCGTCGAGACCCGCCGCGCGGGCCGCCCCGTAGCCGAGGCCGAAGCCGAGCACGTTGTGCAGCACCACCACGACGACGACGGTGAAGCCGCTGGTGAGCAGCGTGCTCGCGCTGCCGGCGACGACCGCCAGCACCACCAGCGTGATCCCGGTGACCGACACCAGGGGCAGGACCCCGACGGCGCGGTCGACGGCCCGCGGCGCGAACCGTCGCAGCAGCACGCCGAGCGCGACGGGCACCAGCACGATCTGCAGGATCGACACGAACAGCCCGCCGGTGTCGACGGGCAGGAACCGGCCGGCCAGGCCCAGCACCAGCAGCGGGGTGAGGATCGGCGCGAGCACCGTCGAGAAGGTCGCGATCGAGACGGCCAGCGCGGTGTCGCCCCGGGCCAGGAACACCATCACGTTGGAGGCGGTGCCGCTCGGTGCCGCCCCGACCAGCACGACGCCCGCCGCGAGCGCGGGCGGCAGCTGGAACGCCAGCGCCAGGCCGAGCCCGAGCAGCGGCATGATCGCGTAGTGGGCCACCACGCCGATGACGAGCGCGACGGGCCGCCTGACCACGAACACGAAGTCCTCGGTGCGCAGCGTCATGCCCATGCCGAGCATGATCAGCGCGAGCAGCCAGGGCACGGCGGGCTCGAGGGCGGTGAACGGGGTCGGTGCCGCGACGGCCACCGCCCCCGCGGCGACGACGACCACCGGGAACCACGTCCCGGTCCTCTGGCTGACGGTCTCCAGCCGGCTGCTCACGTGCGCTCACTCCTGACGACGGGGGTCGTTGCCTGTCTCAACCTCCCTCGTTCCTACCCGGCGCCGCCCACGTCCGCACGGCCGGGGGTCGCCCTCGGCGCACCGGTGACCCCCGTCCGGGCGAGACTGGACCCCGTGCGCGACGGGCGAGGGGGTGTGGGTCGACGCCGCGGGGTCGCGGCCGTGGCGGGTGCGGTGCTGGCGCTGGTCCTCGCGGCCTGCTCGTCCTCGGTGGACCTGGGCGAGGACTGGTCGCAGCAGGACCCGGACCAGCAGCCCTTCGAGTCGCGCTTCATCTCCGACGAGGCCCGCCCGGTGGACGTGCCGACCGCCGACCAGAGCGTGGCGGTGCCGTCCATCGGCGTCGACGTCACCTCGGTCGCCTTCATCGACGAGCTGACGACCAAGACGGCACTGCTGGCCGGGCTGAACCCGGGCGGGGGCGCCGACCTCGAGACGGGCAGACCGCCGGACGGCTGGGAGATCGTGCTGGTGGAGTTCCGCGGCGCGGTGGCCGAGACCGACGACCAGACGGTGAGGGCCGCACTGGTGCCGGGATCGAGGTCGGTCGACCTGATCCTCTTCACGCCCGGCCGGAACGCGGGATCGAGGTCGGTGGTCGCGGCGACCGTCCGACGCGGCGACCCGGTGGAGCTCCAGGTCACCAACGGCACCCGGACCGCACGGTTCGACGTCCGCGCCGCTGCCGAGCGGTGACCGGAAAACCCGTCGACGCCGCCCCGGAGGCGCCCCTACCGTCACGGTCATGACGATGGTGATGGTCCGCCGTGCCCGTGCGACAGGGACGCGGGCAGCCGCGCCGGTGGGGATGGCACCCGCTCCGGCCTGACTGGGCCGCACGCGTCGTCGCGGCGTCGCCGGTCCGGCCGGGCGACCTGGTGCTCGACCTCGGGGCCGGGGACGGCGCCCTGACCGCGCCGCTCGTCGCCGCGGGCGCGCGGGTGCTGGCCGTCGAGCTGCACCCTCGACGCGTCGCCGCGCTGCGCGAGAGGTTCGCGTCCGACGACGTGCGCGTGCTCGCCGTCGACCTCGCCGACCTCCGCCTCCCGCGCCGTCCGTTCCGCGTCGTCGCCAACCCGCCGCACGCGCTGGCCACGTCGCTGGTGCGCGCGCTGCTCGGGTCGGACCTGCTGCGCAGCGCCGACCTCGTCCTGCCACGCCCCGTCGTCGCGCAGCTGGCGGCCCGTCCCCCGCGGGCGCGGCACGCCCGTCGCGTCCGGCTCGAGCCCGGCCTCGCCGTCCCGCGCCACGCGTTCACCCCGCCCCCGGCCCGTGACGCGCGGGTGCTCAGGATCGTCCGTTGAGACGACGACCGCCGCGTCCGGTGGTGCCACGGTGGACAGGAGGGACAGGGAGACCGGACATGACCACGTCACGACACCAGATCGAGCCCGCCGACGTGAGCGCGGACGTCTACGCCGAGCGGCTGCTCGCCTCCGCGCTCGGTGCCTACGAGGTGCTGGGCGCCTACGTCGGCGACCGTGCCGGGTGGTGGCGGGCGCTCGCGGACGGGCCCGCGACCGCGGCCGAGGTCGCACGACGCAGCGGGACCGACGAGCGGTACGTCCGCGAGTGGCTCGAGATGCAGGCCGCGTACGGCGTGCTGTCGACCGACGACCTCGCGCCCGTCGACGAGCGCGTCTACATGCTGCCGCCGGGCCCGCGGGAGGTGCTCACCGACGAGCGGAGCCTCGCCTTCCTCGGGGGCCTGCCGCGCCTGGTCGCCGCCGCGGCCAAGCAGCTCCCGGCCCTGCTCGAGGCGTACCGCACCGGCACCGGTGTCGGCTGGGCCGAGTTCGGCGACGACGCCTACCAGGCGCAGGCGCAGCTGAACCGTCCCTGGTTCGAGCACCGGCTCGCCGACGCGCTCGGCTCCCTGCCCGAGGTAGACGCGGTACTCGCCCGCCCCGGCGCGGTGGTCGCCGACGTCGGCTGCGGTGCCGGCCACTCCACCGCCGCGCTCGCCCGCGCCTACCCGTCCGCACGGGTGGAGGGGTGGGACGTCGACGCCGCCACCGTCGAGCTGGCGCGGCGGACCGTCGCGGAGGCGGGCCTGGAGGACCGCGTCGAGATTTGTCCCGCCTCGGCCGAGGACCTCGGTGCCGCCGACCGTCTCGACGCCGCGTTCGCCTTCGAGTGCGTGCACGACCTCCCGCGCCCGGTCGAGGTGCTGGCCGCGGTCCGTCGTGCCGTGCGCCCCGACGGCGTGGTGGTGGTCATGGACGAGGCCGTCGCCGACCGGTTCACCGCGCCCGCCGACGAGGTCGACCGCCTGATGTACGGCTTCAGCCTGTTCACGTGCCTGCCCGACGGCCGGTCGTCGTCCCCGTCGGTCGCGACGGGCACGGTGATGCGTCCGGCCACGCTCGCCGCGTACGCCCGCGACGCCGGGTTCGACTCCTGCGACGTGCTGCCCGTGGCCGACTTCTCGCTGTTCCGCTTCTACCGGCTGGCCTGAGGGTCCGGCCAGGGTGCGACCAGGGACGCTCCGGAGCACCGGTGTCCCCGGCTGGCACTAGCGTGACGATCACCGTCCGAGGGGGAGACCGATGACGCACCTGGCCGCCGAGAGCCCGTCCACCCGCACCGTCGCGGCCCGCGCCGTCGACCTGCGCAAGTCCTACGGCAAGGGCGACGCCGCGGTCGACGCGCTCGCCGGCGTCAGCCTCGACCTCTACGCCCGGGAGTTCACCGCGGTGATGGGGCCGTCGGGCTCCGGCAAGTCCACCCTGATGCACTGCCTGGCGGCGCTCGACTCGCCCACGTCCGGGTCGGTCGTCATCGGCGACGTCGACCTCGCGACGCTCAAGGACAAGGCCCTGACGCTGCTGCGCCGCGACCGCATCGGGTTCGTGTTCCAGTCGTTCAACCTGGTGCCCACGCTCACCGCGCAGGAGAACATCCTGCTGCCGCTGTCCATCGCCGGCCGCCGGCCCGACGCCGGCTGGTTCGACACGGTCGTCGACACCGTCGGCCTGCGCGACCGGCTGACGCACCGTCCCAGCGAGATGTCAGGCGGCCAGCAGCAGCGCGTCGCGTGCGCCCGCGCGCTGGTCAGCCGTCCGTCGGTGGTGTTCGCCGACGAGCCCACGGGCAACCTCGACTCCACCTCCGGCGCCGAGGTGCTGGGCTTCCTGCAGCGCAGCGTCCGCGACTTCGACCAGACCGTCGTCATGGTCACGCACGACCCCGTCGCCGCGTCCTACACCGACCGGGTGGTGTTCCTGGCCGACGGCGAGGTCGTCGACGAGCTGCGCGAGCCCACCGCCGAGACCGTGCTCGAGAAGATGGCCGCGATCCAGATCCGCAGCGGCCACGCGGCCGGCGACGCGACCCGGGAGCCCTGATGCGCCGCGTCACCTGGGCCAACCTGCTGGCGCGCAAGGTGCGGCTGCTCCTGTCGGCCACCGCGATCGTCCTCGGCGTCGCGTTCGTGGCCGGGTCGTTCGTCTTCACCGACACGATCAGCAAGAGCTTCGACTCGATCGTCGAGGGCACGATCCCCGACCTCACCGTGAGGCTCGACGGCGCGCAGGACGGCGGCAACCTCGTCGCCGACGACCGGACCATCCCCGCGTCCCTGGTGCAGCGGCTCGCGTCGCTGCCCGACGTCGCCCGCGCCGACGGCAACGTCGAGGGGCAGGGCCTGTTCGTGCTCGACCCCGACGGCAAGCTGATCGGCGGTCAGGGCGCCCCCACGCTGGCCTTCAACTACAACGACGCCCCGTCCACCACGGGCGAGCCGACCGTCACGATCGGACGCGGACGCGAGCCGGCCGGTGCCGACGAGGTGGTGCTCGACGCCCGCACGGTCGAGAGCTCCGGGTTCCGGCTCGGCGACACCGTCGAGATGGTCACCGCGGGGAGCACGCCGCGCATCTCCGCGACGCTGGTCGGCGTCGCCGACTTCGCCGGAGGCGGCCTGGCCGGCGCGACGCTCGTCCTGTTCGACACCGCCACCGCGCAGCAGATCTTCCTCGGCGGCGCCGACGCCTACGACTCGATCGCCGTGACGGGTCGCGACGGCGTCACCCAGAAGCAGCTCGCCGCGGAGGTCCGTCCCGAGCTCGCCGACGACCTCCAAGCGGTGACGGGCGCCGAGCTCGCCGACGAGACGCAGTCGTTCATCGACACCGCGCTGGGGTTCCTCGGCACCTTCCTGCTGATCTTCGCCGGCATCGCGCTGGTGGTCGGCACCTTCCTGATCGTCAACACCTTCTCGATCCTGGTCGCCCAGCGCAGCCGCGAGCTCGCGCTGCTGAGGGCGATGGGGGCGTCGCGCCGCCAGGTGGTGGGCTCGGTGCTCGTCGAGGCCTTCGTCGTCGGACTCATCGGCTCGACGGTGGGCCTGCTGCTCGGCTTCGGGCTCGCGGCGCTGCTCCGCGTGATCTTCGGGCAGTTCGGGCTCGACCTGTCAGGCACCGCGCTGGTGTTCGAGCCGCGAACGGCCGTGGTGGCCTACGCCGTCGGCATCCTGGTGACGATGGTCGCCGCCGTCGTCCCCGCCCGGCGCGCCAGCCGCGTGCCGCCCGTCGCCGCGATGCGCGACGACGTCGCCATGCCCGAGTCGTCCATCCGTCTGCGGATGGTGTTCGCGGTGGTCCTCGCGCTCGCCGGCGCGGGCCTGATGGCGTTGGGCCTCGCGGGCTCGGGCAGCAGCGGCGCGACGCTCGTCGGCCTGGGCATCCTCGGCGTCCTGCTTGCCGCCGCGCTCGGCGCGCCGGTGATCGGTCGACCCGTCGTCTCGGCGCTCGGGGTGGTGTTCCGACGGTCCGCCGGCACCGTCGGCGTCCTGGCCACCCAGAACGCCCAGCGCAACCCGCGCCGCACCGCGGCCACGGCGTCGGCGCTGATGATCGGACTGGCGCTCGTCACGACGATGTCG
>NZ_JBMGQR010000085.1:0-16674 GCF_049059935.1 Solicola agrisoli
GGCCGACGTACTTGGTCTCCAGGTACTCCTCGATGCCCTCGGCGCCGCCCTCGCGGCCGAAGCCGGACTGCTTCACACCACCGAACGGGGCCGCCGGGTTCGACACGACGCCCTGGTTGATGCCGACCATGCCGGTCTGCAGACCCTCGGCGACCCGGAAGGTGCGCGACACGTCGCGGGTGAACGCATAAGCGACCAGGCCGTACTCGGTGTCGTTCGCCATCGCCAGACCCTCCTCCTCGGTGGAGAACGTGAAGATCGGCGCGACCGGTCCGAAGATCTCCTCGGACCACATCCGCGCCTGCTTGGGCACACCGGTGAGCACCGTCGGCGGGTAGAAGTAGCCCGGCCCGTCGGACTGCTTGCCGCCGGTCAACGCGGTCGCCCCGGCGCCGATGGCGTCGTCGACGAGCTCGGCGACCTTGTCACGCTGCTTGGCCTCCACCAACGGGCCGACCTCGACGTCCTCGGTCACACCACGCCCGGACTTCATGGCACCCATCCGCTGCGCCAGCCTGGCCCCGAACTCCTCGGCGACCGACTCGTGGACGATGAACCGGTTCGCCGCCGTGCACGCCTCACCGACGTTGCGCATCTTGGCCAACATCGCACCATCGACCGCGGCATCGAGGTCCGCGTCGTCGAACACCAGGAACGGGGCGTTCCCGCCCAGCTCCATCGACACCTTCAACAGGCCCTGCGCGGACTGCTCCACCAGCTTCTTGCCCACCGGCGTCGACCCGGTGAACGTCAGCTTCCGCAACCTCGGATCGGCGACGATCGGCTCCATCACCGGACCCGTGTCAGTCGTCGTCACCACGTTCAACACCCCGTCGGGCAGACCCGCCTCGGCGAGGATGTCGGCCAACGCCAGCATCGTCAGCGGCGTCAGCGCCGCCGGCTTGACGACCATCGTGCAGCCGGCCGCAACAGCCGGCCCGATCTTGCGGGTGCCCATCGCGAGCGGGAAGTTCCAGGGCGTGATCATCAGGCACGGGCCGACGGGCTGCTTCATCGTCAACAACCGGGTCGCGCCGTTCGGGGCGACCGACCACCGGCCCGAGATGCGCACCGCCTCCTCGGAGAACCACCGGAAGAACTCCGACCCATAGGCCAGCTCGGCCTTGGACTCCTTCAGCGGCTTGCCCATCTCCAACGTCATCAACAACGCCAGGTCCTCGGTGCGCTCCTTGATCAGCTCGAACGCCTTGCGCAGGATCTCGCCGCGGTCACGCGGGGCCGACGCAGCCCACTCGCCCTGCGCGGCGACAGCGGCGTCGATCGCGGCCTTCCCGTCAGCCACCGACGCATCAGCGACCCGCGCGATCTCCTCACCCGTCGACGGGTCCTCCACACCGAACGTCCTGCCACCCTCGGCATCACGCCAGGACCCGCCGATGAACAGCCCGGTGCTGACCCCAGCGACGACCTCGGCCTCGTGACCCTGCAACGACGACGGTCCCCCGGCGCTCATGCGAGCAGCCTCATCGGCTGCTCCAGCAGCTCGACGAGCGCGCCGAGCCAGGTGGCGGCGAGCGCCCCGTCGACCGCGCGGTGGTCCACCGAGAGCGACAGGTTCACGACGGTCGCGACGGCCGGGGCGCCGTCGTCGACCACCGGCTGCGGACGGGCGGCGCCCACCGCCAGGATCATCGAGTGCGGCGGGTTGATGATCGCGTCGAACTCCTCGACGCCGTACATCCCGAGGTTGGAGATCGCCATCGACCCGCCCTCGAGCTGGCTCTGGCGCAGCGTGCCCTCGTTCGCACCCTCGACGAGACGCTTGACCTCGGTGGCGATGCCGCTCACCGACCGGCCCTCGACACCGGTGAGCACCGGGGTCATCAGCCCACGTGACGACGCGACGGCGACCGCCACGTCGGCGGTGGCGAAGCGGTGCAGCGCGTCGTCGGTCCAGACGACGTTGGCGTCGGGCACCTGGCGCAGCGCGAGCCCCGCGGCCCGGATCAGCAGGTCGTTGACCGACACCCGGGTCGGGGCGACCTCGTTCACCTGGGCGCGCAGCGCGAGCAGGTCGTCCAGGCGGGCCGAGCGGCGGAGGTAGAAGTGCGGGACGGTCTGCTTGGACTCGGTGAGGCGACGTGCCACGGCCTTGCGCAGACGGGTGTGCGGCACCACCTCGACGCCCTCGGGCACGTCGGCCTGCGGGGCGGGGACGTCCTCGGACGCCGGGGCCGGGACCGCGGCGGCCGGGCTCGGAGCCTCCTGCTCGGCGGGGCGCGACCGGTGGGCCGCGATCGCCTGCTCGACGTCGCGCCGGACCATCCGCCCGTGCGGGCCGGTGCCGTCGATCCCGTCGACGGTCAGGCCGGCCTGCTTGAGCATGCGGCGCGCGATCGGGCTGACGAACACGCGGCCGTTCCTGCCGGCGACGGACTCCTCGGACGCCGTCACGGGCTCCGCCGCGACGTCCGGGGTGGTGGCCTCCGCGGGGGCCGGCGACTCGGCCTCGGCCCCGGTCTCGACGACGCCGGGCGCCTCGTGGTCGGGGTCGGGCGCCTCGCGACGCTCCGGCGCGTCCGACGTCTCGGTCGGACCCACCCCGAGGTCGCGCAGCAGCGCGTCCAGGTCGGCGTCGCGCTCGGACGCGTCGCCCACCAGGGCCATCGGCGCCCCGACCTCGACGCTCGACCCGCCCGCGACCATCACCCGGAGCAGGACGGCCGCCTGCTCTGCCTCGACCTCGACCAGCGCCTTGTCGGTCTCGATCATCACCACCGGGTCGCCGACCTCGAAGGCCGATCCCTCGGCCACCAGCCACTCCGACAGCACCGCCTCGGTGGCCCCTGCGGCCACCTCGGGCACGCGCAGCACGTTCGCCATCTGGTTGTCTCCGTCCCTCGTCGTCTCAGTACCGGTCGAGGTCGCGCAGCGCCGCGACGACCTCGTCGGTGCGCGCGATCGCGGCTCGCTCGAGCACCTTGCTGATCGACGGCGACGCCGTCGCCCCGTGGACGCGCAGCACCGGCGCGTCCAGGTGGTCGAACAGGCGCCTTTGGATCTCGTCGGCGAGCCAGCCGCCGTACGAAGTGCCGACGGCGCCCTGCTCCACGATGAGCACGCGGTTGGTCTTCTCGACGCTCCGCGTGATCGTGTCCCAGTCGAGCGACGCGCGGTCGAGCCAGCGCAGGTCGATCAGGTCGGCCTCGACGTCGCCGACGATGCCCAGCGCCTCGGCGCAGTGGTTCACCATCGACAGGTACGAGATCACCGTGAGGTCGTCACCCTCGCTGCGCAGCGCCGCCCTGCCGACCGGCAGGCAGTAGTCGAGGTCGTCGGTCGGGGCCCGGCCCGTGCTCGTGTAGAGGTCGACGTGCTCGAGCATCACGACCGGGTCGTCGCAGCGCAGCGCCGTGTTCATCAGGCCCACGTAGTCGTAGGGGCACGACGGTGCCACCACGCGCAGCCCGGGCGCGGTGGTCAGGACGCCGGCGGGGTCCATCGAGTGCTGCGAGCCGTAGCCGGTGCCGGCGGCGAGCTTGGAGCGCAGCACGAGGGGGACGGCGCTCTCGCCGCCGAACATGTGCCGCGCCTTGGCCACCTGGTTGAACAGCTGGTCGGCCGCCACCCACATGAAGTCGGCGTACATGAACTCCACGACCGGCCGCAGGCGACCGTCGAGCGCCATCCCGCCGGCGGCGCCGAGGAAGGCGTTCTCGCTGATGGGCGTGCCGAGCACGCGCTCGGGGAACTTCTCGAGCGGACGACGGGTGGCGCCGTTGGTGCCGCCCTTGAGCCCGTCGACGTCCTCGCCGAGCACGACGATCCGGTCGTCCTCGGCCATCCGCGCGGCGGCCACCTCGCTGACGACGTCGATGAACCGGCGCTCGTCCAGCTCGCCGTCGAAGTCCTCGATCTCCACGTAGCGGGCGCCCTCGAGCTCGGACAGGTCACCCAGGACGCCGACGTCGACGAACCCCGGGTCGGGCCACTGGTCGGCGCGCACGCGACGCTGGCCGGGCTTGCCGTCCGGCTCGGGCTCGAAGATGGTCTCGCCCAGCGAGCGCAGGTAGGTCAGCACGGCGTCCCCGCCGGCGGCGACCTGCTCCTCGGTGACGAGACCGCGGCGCAGGCACTGGTCGACGAGCATGGCGAGCGGGTCGCGCTTGCGCCACGCCTGCTCCTCGTCCTTGCTCCGGTAGCCGAAGGCGCTGCCCGGGTACGGGCCGTTCTGGTGGAAGAACCGGTAGACCTGTGCCTCGATGACCGTCGGGCCTCCGCCGGAGCGCATGTGCTCCAGGGCCTCCTGCATGACCAGGTGGACCGCGAGGGGGTCCATGCCGTCGACGCGCCAGCTGCGGATGCCGAACGCCTGGCCGCGGGCGGACAGCCTGGGCTCGGCGGTGACCTTCTCGACCGGCGTCGAGACGGCGTAGCCGTTGTTCTCGACGAAGAAGCAGACCGGCGCCTTCCACGCCGAGGCGAGGTTCATGGACTCCAGGACCGAGCCGATGTTGATCGCGCCGTCACCGAAGTAGGTGACGGTGACGGCGTCGTCCTGGGCCGCCCGGTCCTGGGTGTAGGCGAACCCGACGGCCTGCGGCACGCCGCCGCCGACGATCGCGTTGGTCCCCATCGCGCCTGCCTCGCGCCACTGCAGGTGCATGGACCCGCCACGGCCGCGGCAGTAGCCGTCGGCCAGGCCGCAGATCTCGGCGAGCGTCCGGCGCAGCACGAGCCGGACCTCGTCGGTGAGCTCGGGCATCCCGCCCTCGGCGGAGACGCCGACGTGGGCGAAGGCCTTGGCCAGGAACTGGTGGTGGCCGCGGTGGGACCCGTTGACCATGTCGGTGGAGTGCAGGCCGAAGATCGAGCCGACCGCGCCGCCCTCCTGGCCGATGCTCGAGTGGGCCGGACCGTGCACCAGCCCGTCCGCGGCGAGCTCGAGCACGTACTCCTCGAAGACCCGGATCCACTGCGTCTGCGCCAGCATCCCGACCAGCAGGTCGGGATCGGCGGCGTCCCAGTCCGACTCGGTCGCGTGGACGTGCGTCCAGTCCGCCGCGGGCTCCAGCTTCTGCCGTTCCACCATGTCCGCTCACCACTCCGTTGCATCCAATGACGAGGGAGACAGGCCGTTTCGGCCCTTCATCCCGGGTGTTCAGTGTGACTGTACGCACGGATCGGATACATTGCTAGCCCTGCGCGTGATCCGGCTCACCCAAGGAGCGTCCGATGCCCGTCCCCCTCTCCACCGCCCGCGGCGTGGACCACGTCGGCGTCACCGTGCCCGACCTGGACCAGGCGCGGCGGTTCTTCGTCGACGTGCTGGGCTGCACGCCGCTGTACGTCCTCGGCCCGTTCGCCGACGCCGACGGCACCTGGATGCGCGACCACCTCGGCGTGGCGCCCGACACCGTCATGCGCCGGCTCCAGTTCTTCGAGCTCGGCGGCCAGGCGGTGTTCGAGGTCTTCGAGTACCAGGCCCGGGACGCCGCCACGACGCCACCGCTCAACAGCGACGTCGGCGGGCACCACGTGGCGATCTACGTCGACGACCTCGACCTCGCGGTCACCGAGCTGCGCGCCCACGGGATCCGGGTCCTCGGCGAGCCGACGGCCAGCCGGGGCCCGAGCGCGGGCCAGCGCTGGGTCTACTTCCTCACGCCGTGGGGCCTGCAGATGGAGCTGGTGTCCTACCCCGACGGCAAGGCCTTCCACCGCGACCCCGGCGGCTTCGACTGCCCGGGATGAGCCCCGGCGGTAGCCTGCTCACCCACCAGGAGCGAGGGACTGCCATGGACCGGGTCGACGACGACGGGGGCGCCAAGCCGTCCGGTGTCGCGAGCCACCGCATCGCCGAGCACCTGCGCGAGCTGATCCTCAGCGGGCAGATGGCACCGGGGCAGCGGGTGCGGCAGGAGGAGCTCGCCGCGCAGTTCGCGACGAGCCGGATCCCCGTCCGCGAGGCCCTGCGCATCCTCGAGGCGGCCGGGCTGGTGAGGCTGCGCACCAGCAGCGGCGCCTGGGTGAGCGAGATGGACGAGCGCGAGTGCCAGCTCGCCTACGAGATGCGCGAGCGCCTCGAGCCGTTGCTGCTCGCGCAGGGGTTCGCACGACTCACCTCCCACGACGTCGACGAGCTGGAGGCGGTCCAGGAGCAGATCGAGCGGCACCGCGACGTCGAGCAGTTCCTGGTGCTCGACCGGCGGCTGCACTGGATCACCTACCGGCACCACGACGCCGACGACCTCGCCGCGGTCGTGTCGCGCCTGTGGGACACCACCCAGCACTACCGGCGGGCCTTCACGCAGCTGGCCGGCGACCAACGGCGGTGGATCATCTCGGCCGAGCACCAGCTGCTCATCCAGGCCGTGCGCGACCGCGACCTCGCCGCGGCCCAGGACGTCCTTCGCCTGCACATCCGGCGCACGCGGATCGAGCTGGCGGCGCACCCCGAGGTGTTCGCCTGACGCGTGCCGGACGCCTCCGGCGGGACGACACGGGGCGGCTGTCTTCCGCGGGCCGCCCTGTACAGCAATAATGAACACGTGGACACGTCTCCAGCTGCACAGCGCCGGGATCGACGCGGTGCGTCCGTGACGTGCGCGTCGTCGGTCCTAGACTCCGGGTGCCAGGCCCGTCATGACTGAACGAGCGCCCGCGGAGGG
Organism: Solicola agrisoli; assembly: GCF_049059935.1. NCBI lineage: Bacteria > Bacillati > Actinomycetota > Actinomycetes > Propionibacteriales > Nocardioidaceae > Solicola > Solicola agrisoli. The sequence goes on from NZ_JBMGQR010000085.1 coordinate 6,633, forward strand.
TGAAGTGATCGCAGAGATCGGGGAGCGTCTGCGCGACGCACGTCGCGAGCGCGGGATCACCCTGCGGTCGCTCGCGCAGGACCTCAAGGTGTCGGCCAGCCTGATCTCCCAGGTCGAGAACGGCAAGACGCAGCCCTCGGTGTCCACCCTGTACGCGATGGTGTCCTACCTCGGCGTCTCGCTGGACGAGCTGCTCGGGGTGGGCGAGGCGACGACCTCCCCGCAGCAGGCCCCGGTGGTGGCCGAGCCCGACGCCTCCGGCGTCGTGCAGCGGGCGGGCACCGGCCCCGTGCTCGAGATGGAGAACGGCGTGCACTGGGAGCGGCTCGCCGCGCACCCGGGCGGCGCGGTCGACCCGCTGCTCGTCACGTACGACCCCGGCGCGTGCAGCTCGGTCGAGGGCAAGATGATGCGGCACTCCGGCGTCGAGCACGCCTACCTGCTGGAGGGCGAGCTGACGGTGCAGGTGGACTTCGACACCGTCGTGCTGCGCGCCGGCGACTCGCTGCAGTTCGACTCGGTCCGGCCGCACATGTACACCAACCACGGCACCGCCAAGGCGCGCGGCATCTGGTTCGTCGTCGGACGCCGCGAGCAGGCCGCGGGTCCGCCGGCCGCCGAGCCGGCCGCGCCGTCACGCATCACCTCGGCCGTCGACGTGCTCACCACGATGGACCGGCTCCGGCCCACCGAGTAGTGCCACTGGTGTTCACCTCTATTGAACAGTAGGCTCCGGGCGACCCCGCTCGTGAACCAGAGGAGAACACCGTGACCGCACCAGGACCCGGCACCGCACTCGTCGTCGGCGCGACGGGGATCGTCGGACGATCCGTGGCCGCCGAGCTCCTCGGGGCCGGCTGGGAGGTGCACGGCCTGTCCCGCAGCGGCGCCAGCCCGGTGCCCGGGACGATCGCCCACCAGGGCGACCTGACCGACCCCGACAGCCTGGCTGCCGCGCTCGCCGACGTGTCCCCCACCGCCGTCGCGTTCACCGCCTGGAGCCGCCAGGAGACCGAGGCCGAGAACATCGCCGTCAACGGCGCCGCGGTGCGCAACCTGCTGGGCGTGGTCGGCCGCGCCGGGTCGCTGCGCCACGTCGCGCTGATGACGGGCCTCAAGCACTACCTCGGGCCCTTCGAGGCCTACGCGACGGGCGAAATGCCCGACACGCCGTTCCACGAGTCCGAGCCGCGTCTGGACACCCCGAACTTCTACTACGCCCAGGAGGACGAGCTGTTCGCCGCGGCGGCCCAGCACGACTTCACCTGGAGCGTGCACCGCGCGCACACCGTGTTCGGCTTCGCGACCGGCAACGCCATGAACATCGTCGCGACGATCTCGGCCTACGCCGCCATCTGCCGCGAGCTCGGCCGGCCGATGGTCTTCCCCGGCTCGCAGACGCAGTGGGACGGCCTCACCGACGTGACCGACGCCGACCTGCTCGCCGAGCAGATCCACTGGGCGATCACCGACCCGGCCGCCGCGGACGAGCCGTTCAACATCGCCAACGGCGACGTGTTCCGGTGGCGCTGGTTCTGGCCGCACCTCGCCGAGCTGTTCGGGCTCGAGTGGGAGGGCTACGACGGTGCGCCGCGTCCCCTGGAGGAGCAGATGGCCGGCGTCGGCGAGTCGGCGTGGAAGGCCGTCGTCGACCGCGCGGGACTGGCCGAGCCCGACATCACGCGCGTGGCGTCCTGGTGGCACACCGATGGCGACCTCGGCCGACCGATCGAGGTCGTCACCGACATGAACAAGAGCCGCAAGGCCGGCTTCCTGGGCTTCCGCGACACCCGTGACAGCTTCGCCCACCACCTCGAGCGCTACCGCGAGGCGCGCGTCCTGCCCTGAGCCCGCTCGTGCGACGGCCCGCGGCGCCCCTGCAGGGGGCACCGCGGGCCGTGTCGTCGCCGGGTCGGTCGGAGCGCTCAGGCCCCCTGCACCGGCGCGGCCGCCTCGAGGCGGATGTGCGCCTTGATCGTGTGGGCGGGGTCGTGCGCGGCGTCGAGGGCCGACACCGCGTCGTCGAGGTCGAACTGCTGCGTGACGACCTCCGACAGGTCGATCCCGCTCTGCGCCAGGAACCGCAGGGTCTCGGGCCACACGCCGGGCGACCCGATCGACCCGGTGATGCGCAGCTCCTTGGACTGGATGAGCCCCAGGCTCGCGGGCGCCTGCTGCCCGACGTCGATGCCGACGTAGGCGATGCGGCCGCGGAACGCGGCGACCTCCAGGGCCCGGGCCATCACCGCCGGACGTCCGCTCACCTCCACCACCACCTCGGCGCCGCCGCCCGATCCGATCTCGGCGAGCGTCGCGTCGAGGTCCTCCGGCGCGACGGCGTGGTGCGCGCCCAGGGACAGCGCGGTGCCGCGACGGTCCTGCGACGGCTCGACCGCGACCACGCGCGCGCCCATGGCCCGTGCCGCGGCGACGACCGCGAGCCCGACCGGGCCGGCGCCGAGGATCACCACGGTGTCGCTGGCGTCCACGCCGCCGGCGCGGACGAGGGCGTAGTAGGCGACGCTGAACGGCTCGACGAGCGCGCCCATCGTCCACGTGAGCTCGTCGGGCAGCCGGTGCAGCCACTCCGGGCGGGCGACGAAGTACTCGGCGGCGGCCCCGCTGATGGAGAAGCCGAAGTGGTCGTCGCCGATCACGCACTCCCCCACCACGCGGTCGCCGACGGACCAGGAGGTGACGTCGGCCCCCACCGCGGCGACCTCGCCCGACCACTCGTGGCCCGGGACCAGCGGGTAGGAGAACGGGATGATGTAGCGCCCCTCCAGCAGGTCGATGTCGGAGTGGCAGACGCCCACGGCGCGGGCGGCCACGAGCACCTCGTCGGGCGCGATCTGCGGCACCGGGCGCCGCACCACCTCGGCCCGGTCCTGCTCGGTGTACTGCAGCGCCTTCATCGTCGTGGTCTCGTCGACGGCGGTCATCGCGCCTCCACCAGGACCTTGACCTGGTCGCCGGTGCGCGACAGCAGGGTCTCGAAGCCGCCGGCCACCACCTCGTCCATCGGGATGCGGGCGGTCACGACCTTCTCGACGGGGTAGCGCCCGCTGCCGATCAGCTTGATGATCCGCGGCCAGTCGTACACCGGGTAGCACCAGGTGCCGGCCAGGGTGACGTCGTGCTCGGACAGCACCATCGGGTCGATCGCGGCGGGCCTGGTGTGCAGGCCGGTCTGCGACACGCGACCGGCGGACCGGACGGCGCCCAGCGCCGACTGCAGGGCCGCCTCGTTGCCCGAGCACTCGATCACGGCGTCCACGCCGACGCCGTCGGTCCACTCGCGGCACCAGTCGGCGACGTCGACCTGGGTGGGGTCGACGACCTCGCCGACGTCGAGGCTCCGGGCCAGCGCCACACGGACGGGGTTGACCTCCGAGACGACGACGGACGCTCCCGCGGCCGTCGCGTAGAGGGCGGCGAGCGCCCCGATGGGTCCGGCACCGGTGACGAGCACCGAGTCGCCGGGCCGCACGCCCGCGACGTCGACCCCGTAGGCGGCCACCGCGGCGGGCTCCACCAGGGCGCCCTGCACGTCGTCCACCGTCTCGGGGAGCACGCTCACCTGGTCGGCGCGCACGACGGCCAGCTCGGCGATGCCGCCCCAGCGGGCGCTCAGCCCGACGCACGCCATCGTCACGCACAGGTGGTTGCGACCGCGACGGCAGTGGAAGCAGGTGCCGCAGTACAGCAGAGGCATCACCGACACGCGCTGCCCGGCGCGGACGTGCGTCACGTCGGCGCCGACCTCGACGACCTCGCCGGAGAACTCGTGGCCCAGGATCTGCGGGAGCTCCGAGCCGTTCAGGGCGTGCGGGGCCGACGGGATGACGATCGGGCCCATCGCGTACTCGTGGAGGTCGGTGCCGCAGATGCCGCACCACGCGGGCCTCAGCATCACCTCACCGGGGCCGGGCCCGGTCGGGGCCTCGACGTCCTCGACGCGGATGTCGTGCTCTCCGTGGAACACCGCTGCTCTCATGTGTCACTGCTCCTCGTGTCGATCTCGGGTTCCATGGTCGGGTCGAACAGCACCTTGCCGTCCAGCTGCCCCGAGGCCATCCGGTCGAGCTGGCCGGCCAGGTCCGACAGCGGCCGGACGGAGTCCAGCAGCTCGTCGGCCAGCCCGGTGCGCGCCAGGACGTCCATGGAGGGGGTCAGGTCGTCGCCGCAGACGTGCGCGAGCGTCGTCTCGAGCGTCACCTCGCGCATGACCAGGCTGTGCAGGTCGATCTCCTGCGGACCGGACGGGAGCCCGACCTGCAGGATCCGCCCGCCGGGGCGGACCATCGCCTGCGCCCGCCCGAGCATGCCCGGGGCTCCGCTGGCCTCGATGACGACGTCGGCGCCACCGGCCCCGACCGCCTCCGCGACGGCCGCGACGCTGTCGTCGCCGGCGGCGACGGTGGTGGTGGCTCCCGTGCGCGCGGCCCGCTCGAGCCGGCGCCCGGGGAAGTCGACGACGACCACGTCGCAGTCGACGAGGTCGCGCAGTCCCGCCAGGACGAACGTCCCGATGGCGCCCGCGCCGACCAGCACGACGCTCTCGCCCGGACGGACGCCGGCACGGCGCGCCGCGTGCATCCCGACGGCCATGGGCTGCGCGAGACCGGCCGCGTCCAGGCCGAGCCCCTCGGGGACGGCGCGGAGGGTCGAGGTGGGGACCGCGACCAGCTCGGCCATGCCGCCGTGGGTGCTGAGCCCCAGCGTGTAGTAGCGACGGCAGAGGTTGGTCCGGCCCTCGCGGCACCGGTCGCACGTGCCGCAGCTGACGCCGGCGCCGCTGGCGACCAGCTGTCCGGCGCTCCAGCCCGAGCCGGGCACGGCCTCGGCCACCTCGCCGACGAACTCGTGCCCGGGGACCATCGGGCCGAGGTGACCCGTGACGGGGTGCGCGGTCTTGACGGGGAAGGTGCGCGGGCCCTTGGTCCACTCCCCCAGGTCGGTGCCGCACATCCCGCTGCGCAGGACCTTGACGACGACCTCGCCGGCCCCGGGCGTCGGGTCGGGCACCTGCTCGAGGCGGACGTCCCCGGCGTCGTGGAACACCGCGGCGCGCATCAGGTCGTCGCTCCGTCCTCGCCACGACCGGCGGCGGTGTTCAGGTGCGACTGCGAGTCGCGCACCAGGGGCAGCCCGCCGCCGACCGACAGGTAGCGGGGGCCCGCGACGAGCAGCTCCTCGGCGGGGAACTTGGTGACGACCTCGCAGCCGTCGGCCGTGACGACGACCTCCTCCTCGATGCGCGCGGCACCGATGCCGTCGGCCGAGGGCCAGTACGTCTCGAGGGCGAAGAACATGCCCTCCTCCAACGTCTCGGGGTGGTCCAGCGAGACCAGGCGCGAGAAGATCGGCTTCTCCCAGATCGAGAGCCCGACGCCGTGGCCGTACTGCAGGGCGAAGGCCGCCTCCTCGTCGGGGAACCCGAACTCGTGCGCCTCGGGCCACACGCTGACGACGTCCGCCGTGGTCGCGCCGGGGCGCACCAGCGCGATCGCCCGGTCCATGTACTCGCGGGCCCGCTTGTAGGCGTCGTTCTGGGCCTGCGACGCCGAGCCGACGGCGAAGGTCCGGTAGTAGCAGGTCCGGTAGCCGTTGTAGCTGTGCAGGATGTCGAAGAACGCCGGGTCGCCGGGGCGGATGATGCGGTCGGAGTAGACGTGGGGGTGCGGCGAGCAGCGCTCGCCGGAGATGGCGTTGACGCCCTCGACGTACTCCGAGCCGAGGTCGTACAGGGTCTTGGAGACCAGCCCGACGGTCTCGTTCTCGCGCACGCCGGGGCGCAGGAACTCGTACAGCGTCGTGTAGGCCGCGTCGACCATCGAGGCCGCCTGGGTGAGCAGCGAGATCTCGTCGCGGGTCTTGATGGTGCGGGCTCGCAGGAAGACCTGCTGTCCGTCGACGACGGTGATGCCCGCCTGCTGCAGCGCGAACAGGATCGGCAGCTCGATCACGTCGACGCCGAGCGGCTCGTCGAGCAGGCCGAACTTCTCCAGCTCGCGCTTGATCTTGCGCGCCACCTCCTCGGCCACGCCGGCGTCGGGGCTGAAGGCGCCGCGCAGCGTGGAGATGCCGGCGCGCGCACCGGACTCGGCGCGCGGACGGACCGCGCCGTGGTGCGGCGCGTGCGGGTCGGCGTCCATCTCGGCGGTGGTCTGCGTCAGCCACGGGTTGTACAGCTGGTGGTGCCGGGCCGCGGAGCCGAAGTCCCAGACGATCGGGTCGCTGTTCCGGGTCAGCAGGCTGAACCGGATCATCTTGTCCATCGCCCAGGTGCCGATGTGGGTGGAGGACATGTAGCGGATGTTGGAGAAGTCGAACGCCAGCAGCGCGCCGACGTCGGAGCGCTCGAGCTCGGCCTTGAGGCGGCCGAGCCGCTCCTCGCGCAGGCGGTCGAAGGAGATGCGGTTCTCCCAGTCCACGGCGTTGGTCCCGTAGGTGGCAGTGCTCATCGGTGGAGCCTTTCTGTTCGGACAGGGAGGGTGCGGGGTCGGACGCGGGCCGGGGCGACGCGTCGGACGGGAACGGGGGTCAGACGCCGGCCAGGCGACGTCGTCGCAGGCCGAGGAGGGTGTAGACCACGGCGGCGACCAGGATCAGCAGGCCCTGGAAGTAGTACTGCGAGGTCGACCCGAGCCCGAGGAACGTGGTCGCGTTCAGCAGCTGCTGGAGCAGCAGCGCCCCGGCGAGCGTGCCGACGAAGGTGCCGCGGCCGCCGGTGAGCGCGGTGCCGCCGAGAACGACGGCCGTGACGCTCGTGAGCGTGAACGCCGACCCCTGGCTGGGGTCGCCGATCCCGTACTGGCCCATGAGCAGCAGCGCACCGAACAGGCAGCAGGTGCTGGCCGCGACGTACGCCAGGACGACGGTGCGGTTGACCGGGATGCCCACGCGACGGGCGGCGTCCTCGTCCGACCCCGCGCCGCGCAGCAGCAGGCCCCAGCGCCGGCGGCGCAGTCCCAGCTCGAGCACGACCACCAGGGCGACCAGTGCGAGGAACGCGACGGGCAGCGGACCGACCGTCGAGTTGATCGCGGTCTGGAAGCTGATGCTGATGTAGCCGTCCTGGGTGGGGCGCAGCAGGAACGCGAAGCCGCCGAGCGCGATGTAGAGGGTCAGGGTGGCCGCGATGGGCGTGAAGTGGCCGAACCGGATGAGCAGCCCGTTGACCGTCCCGACCCCCACGGCGACCAGGAGCATCAGCACGAGCCCGGTCACGACCCGCACCGGCGAGCTGCCGTCGTTGACGAAGAACGACGCCACCACCACCAGGAACCCGGCGAGCGGCCCGACCGACAGGTCGATGCCGCCGGTCAGCAGGGCGAAGTTCTGCCCGAGGGCGATGAACCCGACGGCCGTCGCGCCGAGCAGCAGGTTGGAGATGTTGAACGCCGACAGGTAGCGGTCGTTGCCCGGCGCGATCAGGACGGCGAGCAGCACCATCACCGCCACCAGCAGCAGCGTCGGGGTGTACTCGCTGTCGAGCCACCGTCCCAGGCGCGACGAGCGGTTCCGCTCGGCGTCGGCCACGACCTCGGTGGTCGAGGTCACCGCCGCCTGGATGATCCGGGTCTCGGTGACCTCCTCGCCGTGCAGGTCGGCGACGACGTGCCCGCGGGACATCACGATCACGCGGTCGCAGAGCCCCTCGAGCTCCTTGGCGTCCGACGACGCGATCACGACGGGCACGCCGGCGGCGGACGTCTCGCGCAGGATGGTGTAGATCTCGGCGCGGGCGCCGACGTCGACGCCCTGGGTGGGCTCGTCGGCGACGACCAGCGGCGGCTCGGACAGCAGGGCCCGCGCCAGGACGACCTTCTGCTGGTTGCCGCCGGACAGCGACGACACCGGTGACTCCGCGGACGCGGTCTTGACCGACAGCGAGTCCATCTGGCGGTGCACGGCGTCGAGCTCGCGGCGACGGCTCATCAGGCCGCTGCGACGGAAGAACGACAGCGCCAGCAGCGACGCGTTCTCGCGCACCGACATCTTCATCATCAGGCCCTCGGACTGGCGGTCCGCGGGCACGTAGGCGGCGTCGGAGCGCAGGGTCGCGGGCGTCAGGCCCGTGCCCGCCACCTCGACGGTGCCGGTGAAGCGGTCGAGACCGGCCAGGGCACGGAGCAGCTCGGTCTGGCCGTTGCCCACCACCCCGGCGACGCCGAGGATCTCGCCGCGGCGGACCTCGGCGTCGACGCCCTCGAAGCCGTGGCCGGACAGGCCGGTGAGCCGCAGGCCGCCCGTGGCGTCGTCGGCCGGGGAACTCAGCTTGGGCGGGAAGGTCGACTCGAGCCGGCGCCCGATGATCAGGCCGAGGAGGTCCTCGTCGGTGATCTCGTCGACGGTGCTGGTGCCGCGCACCTCACCGTCGCGGAGAACGGTGACGCGGTGCGCGAGCTGGCGCACCTCGGCCATGCGGTGGGTGATGTAGACGACCGCCGTCCCGCCGCGGACCGCCGACCGCACCAGCTCGAACAACCGGTCGACGGCGTCGGCGCCCAGCGGGGCCGTGGGCTCGTCGAGGATCAGCAGGGTGGGGTCCAGCGCGAACGCCTTGGCCACCTCGAGCAGGTGCTTCTCGGCGAGCGTGAGCGTGTCGACCCGGTCGGACAGGTCGATGTCCAGGCCCACCCGGTCGACGATCGCGCGCGCCGCCTCGGTGCTGCGGCCCAGCGGCAGCACCGAGGACGGCAGCGCCACCCGGAGGTTCTCCAGCACGGTGAGGTCGGGCAGGACCGCGGGGTGCTGGTGGACGATCGCGATGCCCATGTCGGTCACCGACCGCGGGGTGAGGGAGTCGACCTCGCGGCCGTCGACGGCGATGGTGCCCTCGTCGGGCTGGGTGGCGCCGGTGGCCACCCCCATCAGCGTCGACTTGCCCGCGCCGTTCTCGCCGAGCACCGCGTGCACCTCGCCGGGGCGGATGTCGAGGTCGACCTGCGAGAGCGCCGTGACGCCTCCGTACCTCTTGGTGATCCCGGACAGCCGCATGACCGTCGGCGCACCGGTCAGGGTGCTCGCAGGGTGGCTCACTGGTCTTCCTCGTCCTCGTGCTCGTCGTGTCGGGGGTGGGCGCCGGGTCAGTTCCCGAGCTTCGCCTGCTCCTCGCCGGGCATCTCGGCCGACAGGTAGGTGTCACCGGGCAGGTCCCGCTTGCACTGGACCGGGTTGGGCTTGCCGCTCACCGAGTCCTCGAAGACCGGGCCCTTGTAGGCGTCCTCGGTCGGGACCTTGCCGCCGGTGGCCTTCGCGACGGCGTACTGGACGGCCAGGCGGACGTTGTCGTTGCCGGTCGTGACGGTGGTCATCTTGAACGGCGAGGTCTTCTGGCTGTCCTCCCAGAAGCAGCTCAGCGAGTTGCCGTCGGTCGTCGCCAGAGCCGGGATGTCGCGGCCGCTCTTGGTGAACAGCGGCAGCGCGCTGACCAGCGTGGGGCCGAAGTCCGACACGATCACGTCGATCTTGGGGTACTTGGCGATGTCGGAGGTGAGCAGCTGCTGGGTGAGGGCCGGGTCCCAGTTGGTGGGCTGGAAGGGCTTCTGGCCGATGAACTCGTAGGAGTCGGGCAGGTTCTTGCGCATCGCCTCGTACTCCTCGATGCTCTGGCTGTTGCCGGCCGGGCCGCCGAGGAAGAGCACGTTGCCGCCGCCGGGCACGTTCTTCTTGATCCAGGTGGCCCAGTTGACGCCGTCGTTGGCGAAGTCGTCGCCGATCCACTTGTCGTAGTTGACGCCGGCCTTGCCACCCGGGTCGACGCGGTAGGGCACGGTGACGACGCCGGCCTTGTAGGACGCGGTCAGCGCGGGGAGCACGGCCTTGCCCGCGTCGGGGAACACCACGAGCGCGTCGACGCCCGAGGACACCAGGCCCTTGATGTCGGAGATCGACTTCTGGACGTCGCCCTGTCCGTCGGCGTACTTGAACCCCGTGACGCTGGGGCACTTGGCCGCCTCGGCCTTGCCAGACGCGGTGGTGACCAGGCGCCAGCTGTTGCCGCCGAAGCCGTCGACGAGGCCGAGCTCGATCT
>NZ_JBMGQR010000086.1:0-16417 GCF_049059935.1 Solicola agrisoli
CCAAGAAGACCACCAAGGGCGGCTTCTACCCCAAGGGCGTCAACGGCGAGGTCAACACCTCCAACAACTGACACGCCCACCCACAGCGTCCACGGCCCCCGATCCCTCGCCCGGTCGGGGGCCGTGGCACGTCCGGGCTCAGTGGGAGGCGCCGAGCTCGATCAGCAGCACGCCGCCCATGATCAGCCCGATGCCGCTGCCCATCAGCCAGGTGAGCGGCTCGCCGAAGAGCACGCGGGACCCGACGGCCGTCAGCGCCACGCCGGCGGCGGCCCAGATGCCGTAGGCGACGCCGATGCCCAGGCCCTCGGCCAGTGCGAGCGAGAGCAGCACGAACGCGGTCAGGTAGCCGGCAACCGTGCCCAGGTACCAGGACCGTCGGCCGCCCGTGGCGGCCTTGAGCGACAGCGCCGCGCCGACCTCGGCGAGGATCGCGGCCCCGAGGAACACCCACTGGATCACGACGCCACCTCCTGCTCGGAGGCGCGCTGGGCCCCGAGCTCGACCACGAGGACGCCTGCGATCACCAGGCCCATGCCGAGGACCATCACGCCGGTGAGCGCCTCGCCGAACACCAGGGACGACAGCGTCGCCGTCGCGGCCACGCCGAGCGCGCCCCAGATGCCGTAGGCCACGCCGAGGGCCATCCCGGTGCTCAGCACCGCGGCCAGGAACACGAACGACGCGACGTACCCCGTGGCGACGAGCAGGTAGAACCACGGCTGGTCGAGGGCCGCCTTCAACGACAGCGAGCCCGTCACCTCGCAGGCGATCGCCCCGAGCAGGAGCAGCCACTTGGTCATCGTCGGTCCTTCCCGGGGTGGTCGGGGTGGAGCAGCTGCCGGGCGAGCTCGCGGACGTCGTCGCGCAAGGCCCCGGCGAGGGGCAGCGCACCCGTGGCGTCGGCGAACCAGGACCCGTCGGCGATCAGCCGGACGGCGACGAGCCGCGCACGGTCGGCGGGCGGGAGGTCGTCGGGCACGCCGACCCAGGCGTCGAGGCGCTCGGACCACCGCTTGGTCATCGGCGTGCGCAGCCGCGGGTCGGTGAGCATCGCGAGGTCGGACTCGTCGAAGCCTCCGGTGAGCGACCAGTCCAGGTAGGCAGCCAGCCGCTGCGCGGTGGTCGCCTCGTCGAGCGGGACGTCGAGGCGCCGCCGCAGCTCGCGCTCGTAGCCGTCGACGAGGTGGTCGACCACGCCCAGCATCAGTGCCTGCTTGGTCCTGAAGTGGTGCATCAGGCCGGGCTTGGTCAGGCCCACACGTTCGGCCGCCGAGTCCAGCGTGATCGTGCCGCCGTCGCGCAGCACCGCCAGGGCGCCGTCGAGGATCTGTTCCTTGCTCACCGTCACGCCACGGAACCTACCATCCAAAAGGTAGGGTCTGCTGACGCGGGTGCCGAAGCCGCCGGCGCCCCGGGCTCAGAGCAGGTAGCGCGCGATCGGGCTGCCGGCCGGCACCCGCTCGATCTGGTGCGGGATCAGGTCCATCCGGGCGAGCAGCGGCTCGAGGTCGTCGGCCGTGCCCAGCTCGATGCCGACCAGCGCCGGGCCGGTCTCGCGGTTGCTGCGCTTGGTGTACTCGAACAGCGTGATGTCGTCCTCGGGGCCGAGCACCACGTCGAGGAACTGTCGCAGCGCACCGGGCTCCTGCGGGAACTGCACCAGGAAGTAGTGCTTGCGGCCCTCGTGCACCAGGGCGCGCTCGACCACCTCGGCGTAGCGGCTGACGTCGTTGTTGCCGCCCGACAGCACGCAGGCCACCGTCGACCCGGCCGGGATGCCGAGGTCGAGGTCGAGCAGCGCGGCGCTGGCCAGCGCACCTGCGGGCTCGGCGATGATGCCGTCGCTCTGGTACAGCTCGAGCATCTCGACGCAGACCGCGCCCTCGGGGACGGCGACCACCCGGACGCCCGCGTCGGCGACGAGCCGGTGGTTCACGTCGCCGACCCGGCGGACCGCCGCGCCGTCGACGAAGCCGTCCAGCTCGTGCAGGACGGTGGGCTCGCCGCGCTCGAGGGCGAGCGTCATGCTGGCGGCCCCCGCCGGCTCGACCCCGACCACCTGCGTGCCGGGCAGCCGCTCCCCCGCCCACACCGCAGCGCCGGCCAGCAGCCCGCCGCCGCCCACCGGCACGAGCAGGTAGTCCGGGGCCGACGGCATCTGCTCCACGAGCTCCTTGATCGCGGTGCCCTGCCCGGCGACGGTGCGGGGGTCGTCGAACGGCGGGATCAGCGTGCGTCCGGTGGCCGCCGCCCGCTCGGTGGCCGCGCGCGACGCGTCGTCGAAGGCGTCGCCGCCAACCACGACCGTGGTGGTCGAGCCGCCGAGCTGCGCCACCCGGTCGCGCTTCTGGCGCGGCGTGGTGCGCGGCAGGTAGATCTCGGCGCTCACCCCGAGCGCGGCGCAGGCGAACGCGACGCCCTGCGCGTGGTTGCCCGCACTGGCGCAGACGACGCCGCGGGCACGGGCGTCGTCGTCGAGCTGGGCGATCAGGTTGTACGCACCGCGCGACTTGTACGAGCGCACCTCCTGCAGGTCCTCGCGCTTGAGCCAGACCTCGCACCCGCTGGCCTCGGACAGCCGGCCGCTGCGCTGCACCGGGCTGGGCAGCACGACTCCGCGCAGGCGCTCGGCGGCCGCGTCGACGTCCGCGGCGGTGACCAGCGGCGTGGTGGGGGTGCTCATCGTGCTTCCTCCTGGGACGGGCGACGGACGGACGGGACGTCCACGGGCCCCGGTATGTTCCTGGTCATGGCGCGCGGTGACGCAGACGGTGCGGGGGCGCAGGCACCCCTGCTCGTGCTGGGCAAGATCACGCAGATCCTCAACGCGTTCTCCCTGGCCCGTCCCGCGCTGACGCTCCGCGAGCTGCAGCAGGCCACCGGCATGCCCACCTCGACGGTGCAGCGCCTCGTCGCCAACATGGTGTCGTACGGCCTGCTCGACCGCGACGGCGACCACGTCCGCACCGGCACGCGCATGGCGTACTGGGCCGCCGCGGCCGTCAAGGACCTCGACGAGCTGGCCGTGGTCAACGCCGTGCTCAAGGAGCTGCGCGACGCAACTGGAGAGTCCGCGTGCTTCTTCGTGGCCGAGGGCCACCAGCGCGTCTGCGTCGCGGTGGCGCAGACGCGACACCCGCTGCGCCGCGAGGTGCACGTGGGCCAGGTCGTCCCGATCACCGCGGGCTCGGCCGGACGTGTCCTGCTCGCCTGGGAGCCCGGGCTCCTCGAGGAGGTGCTCGAGGCCGACCTGCCCCAGCTGACCGACCGCAGCGTCACCGACACCGACGAGCTGCGCGCCCTGGTCGAGCGCACCCGCGCCGACGGGTACGCGATCACGGTCGGCGAGCGCGTCGACGGCGCGTCGGGCCTGTCCGCGCCCGCCTTCAACGCCGCCGGCGACCTCGTGGGCGCCCTGATGCTCCAGGGACCGACGCTCCGGATGCCCGTCGAGCAGTGCGAGGCCTGGCTCGACCCGCTCGTCGAGCAGGCCGAGCGCATCACCCGCACCCTCGGCGGACGCCTGCCGCGCTGATCACCCTGCGCTGATCACCCTGTGCCAATCACCCTGGGCCGATCACCCTGCGCTGATCACCCACGGGAACGCGGCGGCCTCGGAGTGCGCGCCCTGCACCGCGCGCGACCGGCCGGGCTCCCCCAGCTCGGCCAGCAGGCCGTCGGACAGCCGCACCAGCCGGTGGAAGGTCTCGGGGTCGAGCCACTCGGGCTGCAACGCGAACAGCAGGTCCTCGCTGGACGTGTTGCCGCTCGCGCCGGGCGCGAACGGGCAGCCGCCCAGGCCGCCGAGGGCGCCGTCGACCATCTGGACCCCACCGGCCACCGCGGCGAGGGTCGTCGCCACGCCCATCCCCCACGTGTCGTGGCCGTGGTAGACCATGCGGCGCTCGGGCGTCTCGTCGGCGACCCGTCGCACCAGCGACGAGACGCTGTCGGGCGTGGCCTGGCCGAGGGTGTCGCACAGCACGATGTCGACCGAGCCGCGGGTGCGCGGGTCGTTGGCGATCTCGACGATCCGGTCCGGCGGCACCAGGCCCTCGAACGGGCAGGTGAACGTGGTGGCCAGGCACAGCTGCACGTCGGCACCGGCCGCGGAGGCGATCTCGACCGCCTCGGGCATCGTGTCGAGGCTGCGCTCGGTGGTGCGACCGAGGTTGGCCTCGTTGTGCGACGTCGACGCCGACAGGCAGTACTGCAGGTGCACCGCGCCGCGCTCGGTGGCGGCCGCGACGTGCCTCGGGGTGGCGACCCACACCCAGCAGCGCTCGAGCTCCTCGGCGGTCAGGGCCTCGATCACCTCGGGCGTGTTCGCCATCGACGGCACGAGGTCGCCGCGGGCCATCGACCCGATCTCGATGGACGGCACGCCCGCCGCGAGCAGCTCGCGGACGACCTGCACCTTGCGCTCGGTGGGCAGCGGCTTGCCGGTGAGCTGCAGGCCGTCGCGCAGGGTGACGTCGCGCAGCAGCACGTCGTCAACGGTGGTGGTCCTCATGCGTCCAGCTCCTTCAGGTAGGCGTCGATCGAGTCCTGGGGCATCTGCAGGACGTCGGCGAGGACCTCGCGGGTGTGCTCGCCGAGGTCGGGCCCCACGGTGCGGATGGGGAGCGAGCGGGGTCCGAGCAGCGGCACGATGCCGGGGAACTGCACACCCTCGACGCCCGACCCGGTCTCGACCTGCATCTCCTGCACCATGTCGCGCGCGGCGTACTGCTCGTCGCCGCAGATGTCCTCGGCCTCGTAGATCGGGCCGGCCGGCACGCCCGCGGCGTCCAGTGCCTCGAGCACCTCGGCGCGGGGACGCGTCGAGGTCCAGGCCGCGATGGCCTCGTCGAGCTCGTCACGACGCCGCCAGCGCTGGGCGTTGCTCCTCAGCCCGGGGTCGGCGGCGAGGTCGGCGCGTCCGATGGCCTCCATGTACCGGCCGAAGATCGAGTCGCCGTTGCCGGCGATGACGACGCTCGCGCCGTCGCTGCACGGGTAGGCGTTCGTGGGGGCGATCCCCTCCATCCGACCACCCACCCGCTCGCGGACGACGCCGTACGCGGAGTGGTCGGGCACGAGCGACTCCATCATCGAGAGCACCGCCTCGTTCAGCGCGACGTCGACGTGCTGCTGCGTGGGCGAGATGCGCTCGGCGCCGTCGGCGCGCAGCCGGTCGCGCTGCAGCAGCGACATCACCACCCCGAACGCCGCGTAGAGGCCGGCGATCGAGTCGCCGATGGACACGCCGACCCGCGACGGCGGGCGGTCGGCCTCGCCCACCAGCGCGCGCATGCCTCCGAACGCCTCGGCCACCGCGGCGAACCCAGGGCGTGACGCCATCGGACCGGTCTGGCCGAACGCCGACACCCGCGCGACGACGAGCTCGGGGTTGGCCTGCGTGAGCGCGTCGGCGCCGAGTCCCCAGCGGTCCATGGTGCCGGGGCGGAAGTTCTCGATCAGGGCGTCGGAGTGCCGCACCAGGTCGAGGACGAGGTCGCGTCCCTGCTCGGACTTCAGGTCCACGACGATCGACTTCTTGTTCCGGTTGATCGTCCGGTACAGCAGCGAGGTGTCGCCGTCGTGGAGCCGCCAGTTGCGCAGCTCGTCGCCGGTGCGCGGGCGCTCGACCTTGACCACCTCGGCGCCGAAGTCGGCGAGGAGGCGCCCGGCCGTCGGTGCGGCGATGTAGTTGCCGAGCTCGAGGACGCGCAGGCCCTCGAGCGGCAGCCGCTGCGGTGCGTCGTGCATGGATGTCCTTTCGACTGGCTCGTGCGGTGGGGCTACGGACGCGGCAGGGTTGTGACCCCGACCACCTGTGTGGTACCCACGATATGAGCATACGCCCAACATGTGAGCCACGCACCCCCGCGACCGTCCCGATCCCGCCCCAGGAGCCGTCCATGTCCCAGCCGATCCGCCCGCCCGAGACGGCCGCCCGTGCGAGCCACGCCGACACCACCACGCTGCGCGAGATCTCCCAGCGCGTGCTGTGGCTGGCTTCGGCGATCGTGGACGCCGCCAACCGTGGTCGCCCCAACGACACGGGCGTCAAGGTCGGCGGGCACCAGGCGTCGTCGGCGTCGATGGTCGACGTGATGGTGGCGCTGTGGTTCCACGAGCTGACGAACCTCGACCGGGTGTCGGTCAAGCCGCACGCGTCGCCGGTGCTGCACGCGATCAACTACCTGCTCGGCGACCTCGACGAGCGGTACCTGCCCACGCTGCGCGCCAAGGGCGGGCTGCAGTCGTACCCGTCGCGCCTCAAGGACCCCGACACCGTCGACTTCTCCACCGGCTCGGTCGGCATCGGCGCCACCGCCGCGCTCTGGGCCGCGATGTCGCACCGCTACCTCACCTCGCAGGTCGGCTCGACCCCGCGCGCCGGACGCTTCGTCAGCCTGCTCGGCGACGCCGAGCTGGACGAGGGGGCCATCTGGGAGGCGGTCGCCGACCCGTCGGTGGCCAAGATGGGCGAGCTGCTCTGGGTGGTCGACCTGAACCGGCAGTCCCTCGACCGCGTCGTCCCCGACATCCAGATCCAGCGGCTGCAGGGCATGTTCGCCGCGGCCGGCTGGCAGGTCGTCACGCTCACCTGGGGCCGCACGATCACCGAGATCTTCGAGCGTCCGGGCGGCGCGCGTCTGCGCGAGCGCCTCGAGGAGATGCCCAACGAGGAGTACCAGCGCCTGCTGCGCGTCGACACCGCCGAGGTGCCCGCGCGCGTGCTCGGCGACGACCCCGACGAGGGCCTGCGCGACGTCGTCGGCACGCTGACCGCCGCCGAGCTCGCCGCCGCGGTCCGAGACCTCGGCGGCCACGACCTCGCCCTGCTCGTCGACACCTTCGCCGACGTCGACCACGACCGGCCGACCGTCGTGTTCGCCTACACGATCAAGGGCCGCGGGCTGCCCACCGAGGGGCACCCCAACAACCACTCGGCGCTGCTGAGCGAGACGCAGATGGAGTCGCTCGCCGAGGCGAGCGGCACCCGCCTGGACGACCCCTGGCAGGGCTTCGGCGCCGGCACCGCGGCGGCCGAGCTGTGCGCCCACCGCGGCCAGGTGCTCGCCCGCCCGGCGGTCGCGTCCCCGGCGGCGCTCGCCGTCCCGTCCGAGCTCGGCCGGACGCACCGCGCCCCGATCTCCACCCAGGCGGCGCTCGGGCGGCTGCTCGCCGACCTGTCGCGCGAGGCCCCCGACGTCGCCGCGCGCGTGGTCACCTGCAGCCCCGACGTCGCGTCGTCGACCAACCTGGGCGGCTGGATCAACAAGACGGGGGTCTGGTCGATCGCCGACCGCCACGACTGGTTCGCCGACGACCGCGACCGCGTGCTGCGCTGGTCCGAGACCAGCAACGGCCAGCACGTCGAGCTGGGCATCGCCGAGGTCAACCTGGTCGGGCTGCTCGGCGAGCTCGGCGCCACCTGGAGCCGCTGGGGCGAGCGACTGATCCCCATCGCCACGCTGTACGACCCGTTCGTGTCGCGTGCCCTGGAGCCGTGGTCCTACGGCATCTACGCCGGCGGCCAGTCGATCCTCGTCGGCACGCCGTCGGGCGTCACGCTCGCGCCCGAGGGCGGCGCGCACCAGTCGATCACCACGCCGTCCATCGGCCTGGAGCAGCCGGGCTGCGTCGCCTGGGAGCCGGCCTTCGCGCAGGACCTGGAGTGGTGCGTGCTGGAGGCGATGTCGCACGTCGGCGTCCCCGGCGGCACCTCGGCCTACTTCCGGCTGTCCACCCGTCCGGTCGACCCGACGCTCGCCCGCGTGCCCGACGACGACCTGCTCGCCGAGCGACGACGGCGCCAGGTGGTGGCCGGTGGCTACCGCGTCACCGAGCACGAGCCCGGCACCGAGCAGGTGACGCTGGTGGGCGTCGGCGCGATCATGCCCGAGGTGCTGGCGGCCGCCGACGCGCTCGCCGAGGCGGGCGTCGTCGCGGGGGTCGTGTGCCTCACCAGCCCCGACCTGGTGTTCCGCTCGATGCAGCAGCGCGGACGCCTCGGCGCCCCTGCGGGCTCGGACGTCGCCGACGTGCTGTTCCCGGCCAACGCACCCGCGCCGCTCGTCACCGTGCTCGACGGTCACCCGCACACGCTGTCGTTCCTGGCCGGCCTGCGCTGCGACCCGATCCGCTGCCTCGGGGTGACCGAGTTCGGCCAGTCCACCGACCTGCACGACGCCCACCGGCTGCACGGCATCGACACCGGGTCGATCGTCGACGCCGCCCTGACCCTCACGGGACGCTGATCTGGATGTCCGCAGAGATCCTGTCCATCGTCGTCCTGGCAGCGATCTTCGTCGTCGCGACCGTGCGCTCGGTCAACATGGGCGTGCTCGCGCTCACCGCGGCCTTCGCGGTCGGGCTCACCGCCGCCGACATGTCACAGGTCGACGTGCTGGACGGCTTCCCGGCCGACATCTTCCTCATCCTCGTCGGCCTGACCTTCATGTTCGGGTTCGCCCAGCACAACGGCACGATCGACTGGATCGTCCGTGCCGGCCTGCGCCTGGTGCGTGGACGGGTCGCCGCGGCGCCGTGGATCTTCTTCGTGCTCACCGCGGCGCTCATCTCCGTCGGCGCGCTCTTCGCCGTCGCGATCGTCGCGCCGCTCGCGATCCCGTTCGCCCGCCGGTACGCGATCAACCAGCTGATGATGGGCCTGATGGTCGTCCACGGCGCCCTCGCCGGGGCGTTCTCGCCCATCAGCGTCTACGGCGTCTTCATCGAGGGCTACCTGAGCGGCCAGGACCTCCCGATCTCGCCGCTCGCCCTGTTCCTCGGACCGTTCGCGTTCAACGTCGTGGTCGGGGTGCTGGTCTACCTGTTCATGGGCGGACGCTCGCTGGTCGGCCGCCGCATCGACACCGCGCCCACCGCCGGTGACGACGACGCACCCGACGCCACGTCCGACCGTCTACCAGTGGCTGACGCTCGCCGGGCTGCTCCTGCTCGCCGGGCTGTCGATCGCGACCGACCTCGACACCGGCGTGGTGGCGATCAGCATCGGGGCCCTGTTCGCCGTGCTCGCGCCGGCCGACTCCAAGCGCGCGCTCGACGGCGTCAGCTGGGGCGTGATGATCCTGATCTGCGGCGTGCTCACCTACATCAACGTGCTCGAGACCGCCGGCGCCGTCGACTACGTCAGCGACGCGATCGGCCGCATCGGCGCACCGATGCTCGCCGTGCTGCTGCTCTGCTACCTGGCCGGCATCACCTCGGCCGTGGCGTCGTCGCTGGGCATCATCGGCGTCGCGATCGCGCTGGCCGTGCCGTTCCTCGAGCAGGGGTCGGTGAGCCCGATCGCCTTCACCGTGGCGCTCGCGGTGGCCGCGACGGTGGTGGACGTCAGCCCGTTCTCGACCAACGGCGCGCTGGTGCTGGCGAACGTGCCAGAGGACGACCGCGACCGGCTGTACCGCAAGATGCTCGGCTACGCGGGCGTGGTGGTCGCCGCAGGGCCGGGTCTGGCCTGGCTGACGTTCCTGGTGCCGGCCTCGATCGGGTAGGGGTCAGGCGGTGCGGGCCCGCGCCTGCGAGACCGCGGCCGACACCCCGAGCACGGTGAACATCGCCGTGGTGCCCACCACGATCAGCACGGGCACCGTCCACGCGTCCGTGGCGTCGTGCACGAGGCCGAGGACGGTGGGTCCGGTGGCCGCGACGACGTAGCCGACCCCCTGCACGAACGCCGACAGCCGGGCGCTCTCGCGGTCCGAGCGCGCGACCTGGACGACGATCGTGAAGATCGCCGCGAACCCGCCGCCCTGGGCCACGCCGCCGAGCACGCTGCCCAGCACGTAGGCCTGGGGCGCGAGGAGCAGGACCATCGGGAACGACATCCACAGCAGCCCCACCAGCCCGACCGTGGACCACGTGGGCAGGCGCAGCGCGAGCAGCGGAACCCCGATGGCGCCGATGATCGCGCAGACCTGGAACACCGACGACGCCGCGCCCGCCGCGCTCGCGCCGAGCCCGATCTCGTCGCCGAGCAGCGTGGGGAGCCAGGCGGTGAGCGCGTAGTACGAGGTGGCCTGGCCGGCGAACGCCAGACCGAGCATCCACGCGATCGGCCGCTGCCAGACGGGGGTCGACGACGCGGGGTGCGCGGGCACCTCCGGAGGCGGGACGACGGCGGCCCGGGCGATCCGCCGACGCCGCCCCACGTGCGCGACCCACACGACGGTCGCCACCACCCCGACCAGGCTCCACATGCCGAGCGCCACCTGCCAGCCGGCGGCGTCGGCCACCGGCACGGTGACGATGGTCGCGACCATCGAGCCGAAGTTCATCGCGGCGGTGTAGATGCCGGTGAGGGGACCGGCCGTCCCCGCCGTCGACTCACGCCGGATGAGCACCGGCATCACGATGTTGCCGACGGTGATGCCCAGACCGATGACGACGGTGCCCACCACCGCGAGCGCGAACGAGCCGCCGGTGCGCACGACCGAGCCGATCGTGACGCAGACCAGGCAGGCCACCACGGCGGCCTCCGCCCCGGCCCGTCGCACCAGCAGCAGGGCGACCGGCGCCAGCAGGCCGAAGCACAGCACCGGCAGGCTGGTGAGCAGACCGATCCCGCCGGCACCGACGTCGAGGTCGGCGCGCAGCTCGTCGGCCAACGGCGCGACCGCGACGAACGGCGAGCGCAGGTTGAACGAGATCAGCAGCAGCGCGACGACGAACGCCCACGGCAGGCTCGTCCGCAGTCGACGTGCTCTGCCCCGGCCGTCCGTCGCTGTCGTCACTGGCCCCAGGCTACGGCGGTGGTCTCAGAGCTCGACGCGCTGGTTGTCGCCGCCGTCGTAGCGCTCACCGGTGACCTTGGCCTTGACGAAGCTGATCGCCGAGGCGACCTTGCTGCCCGCGGTGTCCCAGTACTCGCCGGACTCGGCGGTGACCTTGATGAGCACGACCTCGTCGGACTCGGCTCCCTGCGGCAGCCAGGCCTCGACCCAGCCGTTCCACAGCTCCTTCTTCCTGGCGACGTCGGTGACGATCGCCGCGGTGCCGGCCAGCGAGACCCAGGTGTCGTTGGACGTCAGGGTGACGGCCACCCGGGGGTTGGCGGCGATGTGCTCGGTCTTGCGCGAGCCGCGCTCGGCGAACAGCCAGACGTCGCGGTCGAACTCGACCTCCTGCTGGGCCATCGGGCGGCTGACGAGCGTGCCGTCGGGGGCCTCGGTGGTGAGCATCCCGATGCGGATGTCCTTGGCCAGCTCGGCGATCTTCCTCGTCCCGTCGGTGCGGGTGCCGTCGGTGGTGTCGCTCATGGGGTGCCTCTCGTCGGGGGGGGGTGCTCGGGGTCAGAGGCGGTTCAGGGCCTCGGTGAGGTTCTTCTCGGCCTCGTCGCCGAGCTTCTTCATCGGGATGCCGGCGATCGGGTCGGCGAGCTTGGCCAGGCCGTGGAACTCGAACTCGGCCCGGTAGGTGACCTTGGTGCCGGTGGTGCCGGCACCCTCGTCGGGCTCGACGGTGATCGTGTCGTGCGTGGTGACCGACTTGTTGTCGCCCTTGAGGGTGATCTGGCGGCCGGGGTCGACGTCGACGACGGTGTAGACGATCTCGGTCTCGACGCCGACGAACTTCGAGGTGTTGTGGTAGACCGTGCCCGGTCCGCCGTCACCGGACTCGAGGACGGTCTCGACCGTGCCCGGGTCCCAGTCGTTGGTGCTGCGGAAGTCGGACAGGTAGTCCCAGACCTGCTCGGGGGTCTTCTTCACCCGGATGGTCCGCTCGATGTGCTCCATCGTGTGCTCCTTCGCGTCGAGGTACGTCTTCGAGGCTAGGGGCGCCTGCCGGGCCACACCGATCGGCGACGGTCGGCCGCGAGCGCCGCGCGGGCGGCGTTGGTGCCGGCCGAGCCGTGCACGCCGCCACCTGGGTGCGCGGACGCCGAGCCGAGGAACAGCCCCTTGACGGGGGTGCCCGCGCGTCCCAGGCCGGGGACGGGGCGGAACACCAGCTCCTGGTGCAGCTGGGACGTTCCCCCGTTGATCGCGCCGCCCACCAGGTTGGCGTCGCGGGCCTGCAGCTCGCGCGGCCCGAGCACCCGTCGCTCGCGGACGAGCGACCCGAAGCCCGGCGCGAGCGCCTCCATCTCGGCCTGGATGCGGTCGCCCATGCGCTGGCAGTCGTCGTGGTCCCAGGTGCCGCGCACACCGTCGCCGGCGTCGCGACGGGTGTCCTGCGGCACGTGCGTGTACGCCCAGAACGACTCGGTGCCCGCGGGTGAGCGCGACGGGTCGCTGGTCGTCATCTGGCCGGTGAGCAGGAACGGTCGCCGCGGGACGGTGTGCGTGCCCACCTGCGTCAGCGACTCGACCATGGAGTCGACGGAGTCCGCGACGTGCACGGTGCCGGGCGCGACGGGCGGCGCGGACGCCCACGGCACGGGGCCGTCGAGCGCCCAGTCGACCTTGACGGTGCCGGGGTCGAGCTGGAAGCGCGTCATCGCCTGGACGGTGCGGGGCGGGAGGTCGTCGTCGTGCACCAGGCCGCCGTACAGGTGCGGGGCGACGACGTCGGCCACGACGGCGCGTCCGGCCTGCACGACCTCGCCGTCCGCGAGCCGGACGGCGTGCGCGCGACCGTCGCGCACGAGCACGCGCTCGACGCGGGCACCGCAGCGGATCGTCCCGCCCCTGGCCTCGAGCCGCCGGGCCATCGCCCGGGTGAGCTCGCCGGCGCCGCCCTCGGGCACCGGGAAGCCGAAGGTCTGGGCGAGCATCGACATCAGGACGCCCATCAGGCCCGAGCCGGGGGCGTCGAGCGGGATGTCGGCGTGGCCCGCGTTGCCCGCGAGCAGCAGCTGCGGCGCCAGGCCGCCGAACCGGCTGGCGCCGAGCTGGGTGACGGGCTCGAGCAGCATCCTGACGAACGACAGCCCCCCGACGTGCCGCAGCCTGGCGAGCATCGACAGGCCCGCGCGGACGGGTGGGAACGGCGTCATCAGGGCGTGGACGAGGTCCTCGCCGATGCGGTCCCAGGTGCGGCACAGGTCGGCCCAGGCCTCGCCGTCGCCGGGGTGCTGGGCCTCCATCCGCGCGCAGGTGGCGTCGCGGTCGCGCAGGATCATCGCCCAGTCGCCACCCGGCATCGGGTGCCCCAGGACGGCGGGCGCGTGCAGCCAGCGCAGGCCGTAGGACTCCAGGTCCAGGGCGGTCATCGCGGGCGAGGCAGCCCCGAGCGGGTAGAACGCGCTGAAGGTGTCCTGGACGAAGTCGGGGTGCAGCTCGCGGTCGCTGCGGACCGCTCCCCCCACCTCGTCCTGGGCCTCGAGCAGCAGCACCGACCAGCCGGCGTCGGCGAGGTGGTTGGCCGCGGCCAGGCCGTTGGGCCCCGCGCCGACGACGACCGCGTCCGCGGCCCCGACGCTCACCGGCGACCCACTCGACGCCGCAGGTTGCGCACGATGCCGAGGACGGCGTTGCCCTGCTGCCCGCGCAGCCGGTCGTCCTGCGGCCGGGGCGCGAGCACGTTGCCGGTGCCGGCCTCCACCGGGTGCGTCAGGTCGGTGGCGCCGACGGGGAAGATCGGCCCGACGATCGCGTCGAAGACCTTGGGCAGGACGGTGAACCCGAGGCGCATGACGCCGTTGGCGACGCCCACCTGGGTGCGGTCGCGGGGCTTGTCGATCTGGCGCAGTGCCGCGCGCGCCACCGTCTCGGGCTTGTAGACCGGCGGCGGCGGGCGTCCGACGAAGCCCGAGTAGTTGGCGGCCTGCAGGTAGATAGGGGTGTCGACGCCTCCGGGCGAGACGTAGCAGACGTGCACCCCCTTGCGGTCGCGGTTCTCGACCTGCAGCTGGCGCGTCAGCGCGCGGACGCCCCACTTGCTCACCACGTAGGGCGACATCGTGGGCACGGCGATGTGGCCGATGACCGAGCCGATCTGGACGAACGTGCCGCTGTCCCGCTCGCGCATCGGCGGCAGCAGGTGCCGCGCGAGGTTGACGCTGCCGAGCAGGTTCGTCCGCACGACCTGGTCGAACACGTCGACCGGCACCTCCTCGGTGCGGCCGTAGGCCACGACGCCCGCGCTGTGCACGACGGCGTCGACGCGGCCGTGCTTGTGCAGCACGGCGTCGACCAGCGCCCTGACCTCGTCGTCGGAGGAGACGTCGGTGGGCACCACGAGCGTGGACGCGGCGCCGACGCACTCGGCGGCCGCCTCGTCCAGCTTCTCCCTCGAGCGCGCCACGAGCACGACGTGGTCGCCCGCCGCAGCCGACAGGTGCGCCGCGGCGCGCCCGATGCCGCTCGACGCGCCGGTCACGAGGACGACCCGGGGGCCCGCCGCCGACGTCACGGCTGCAGCACCACCTTGACGCACCCGTCCTGCTTCTTCTGGAACATCTCGTACGCCTCCGCGGCCTGCTCGAGCGGCCAGTGGTGGGTGGCCAGGGACTCGGTGCCGAGCACGTCGGCGTCCTGGCTGAGGACGTCGACGATGTCGTCGGTCCAGCGCTTCACGTGGCACTGGCCCATGCGCATCGAGATGCCGCGGTCGAACATCTCCATCAACGGCATCGGGTCGACCTCGCCGCCGTAGACGCCGCTGACCGACACGGTGCCGCCACGGCGGACGGCCTTGACGGCGGTGCGCAGCGCGTGGAGGCGGTCGATCGCGAGCTTGTCGGTGAGCGGGGTGGCGATCGCGTCGGGCAGGTGGCCCACCGCGCCGATGGCGGCCTTGGCCAGCGGCGAGCCGTGCGCCTCCATGCCCACGGCGTCGACGACGCCGTCCGCGCCGCGACCCTGCGTCAGGTCGAGGATCGCGGCGGCGACGTCGTCGGTCGCGTCCATGTCGACCACCTCGACGCCCCACCGCTCGGCGAGCGCCAGGCGCTCGGGCACGCGGTCGACGCCGATGACCCGGCGTCCGGCATTCAGGGCGATGCGGGCGGTCATCTGCCCGATCGGGCCGAGGCCGAGCACGGCGACCGTGCCGCCCTCGGGCACCTCGGCCCACGCGAACGCCTGCCAGGCCGTGGGGAGCACGTCGGACAGGTAGAGGAAGCGCTCGTCGCTGACGCCCTCTGGCACCTTGATCGGCCCGAACTGGGCCTGGGGCACGCGCAGGTACTCCGCCTGGCCGCCGGGCACCGATCCGTACAGCGCGGTGTAGCCGAACAGCGACGCCCCCTTGCCCTGCTCGGTCACCTGGGTGGTCTCGCACTGCGCGTACAGGCCGCGGGTGCACATCCAGCAGGTGCCGCAGGAGATGTTGAACGGCACGACGACGCGGTCGCCGACGGCGAGGTCGCCGACCTCGGAGCCGACCGCCTCGACGACGCCCATCGTCTCGTGGCCGAGCACGTCGCCCGGGGTCAGGAACGGGCCCAGCACCTCGTACAGGTGCAGGTCGGAGCCGCAGATCGCGGTGGACGTCACCTTGATGACGGCGTCGGTGGGCTTCTCGATGGTGGGATCGGGGACGGTCTCGACCGAGACCTTCTGGCGTCCCTGCCAGGTCAGTGCGCGCACGGATGTGCTCCTTCGCTGCTGGGTGGGAGGGGGTCAGCGACGCTCGGCGACGAACGACAGCCGCTTGAGCGTCTCGATGTTGCGCAGGGCGATGGGCAGCACCCGGAACGGTGCGGGCACCAGCCGTCCGGGGCCGGAGACGGCGTCCTCGCGGATGGTCACCTGGGTGCCGGCGCCGTGGGCCTCCAGGGTGATGTCGACCTCGGCCTCGCCGGCGGGCCAGCCGCGGGCGCGGAGCTTGAGGTGGGTGGGTCGTTCGGAGGCCATCACCTCGGTGGTGTCGTCGACCATCAGCGGCCAGGCCCCGACCGAGTGGTGGATCCTCGACCCGACGGCGGGCCACGTGACGTCCACCTCCCGCAGGCGGGCGGCGCCGACCACCCAGACCGGGTAGAGCCAGCCGTCGGCCAGCACGTCCCAGACCTTGTCGGGCGGCGCGTGCAGGAGTCGCGTGTTGGTGGCCATCTGCCCATCGTGGTGGCCCGGGTGGGCCGGTGCAGAACGGGCGGGGGCCGAACCGGGGCGCTTCGTCGTGCAGGTGGGGGGGCTTGTCCCTACGTTCGGCACTACGGCCCCCACTCGGAGCGGCCGTCCACCCCCGCCTCGGCGACGGGTCGGGCGCAGACCAGGACGCCCGACGCCGTCGTCTCGTCATGCCCTTGGAGGTCCCGTGACCCGCCCGCTCCGCATCGCCATGATCGCGTCCTCCCGCTTCCCCGTGAGCCAGCCGTTCGCCGGCGGCCTGGAGGCGCACGTCTGGTCCGCCGCACGGGCCCTCGCCCGTCGCGGCCACCACGTGTCGCTGTTCGCCGCGCCGGGGTCCGACGCGGCACCGGAGATCGACTCGCTCGACGTCGCGCAGCTCGACCTGACGGTGGCCGCCACCGAGGACGCCTCGATGGTGGGGATGGGCTGGATGCAGG
>NZ_JBMGQR010000087.1:0-16170 GCF_049059935.1 Solicola agrisoli
GGTGATGCCCCGGCATCACCACGCACCGACAACTCGGGGGGCGCTCAGATCCAGCGGCGGAACCACATCCGGTCCGCCCAGTCGGCCCGCGTCAACAGCTGGTCGGTGAGGATCGGGTAGAAGTACGCGAACAGGCAGATCACGACGGCCAGGTAGAGGCCGACGCCGACGACGGTCAGTCGGCTGCGCAGCGCGGACGCGGGGCCGGTGCCGCGGATCGCGCCGATCACCAGGCACGTCGCGACGATGGTGAACGGCACGGTGGCGACGGCGTAGAAGGAGAAGATCGGGCGGTCGTCGTACTGGAACCATGGCAGGACCGTGGCGGCCACCGCGAGCAGCGGGACGGCGAAGCGCCAGTCGCCGCGGCGGATCCAGAGCCACACGCTCGCGACGAGGGCGGCGGCACCGGGCCACCAGACGGCGGGGTTGCCGAGGATCGTCACCTGGCGCAGGCAGGTGTCGCCGGCGGCGGCGGTGCAGCCCTGCTGGCCGGGCTGGATGTCGTTGACGACGTCGACGCCGACCGGGCGGCTGAGCAGCAGCCAGCCGCGCGGGGACGACTGGTACGGGTGCGTCTTGCCGGCGAGGTAGTCGCCGGTGTGGAAGTCGTAGACCATCACGTGGAAGTGCCACAGCGACCGGAACGCGTCGGTGGTCTGCTGGAACCAGCCGCTCGCAGGACGGTCGACGTACGCGCCCCAGGCCGGGTTGTCGCCGTAGCCGTGGCCGAACCGGGCCTCGAACACCTCGTGGTGGAGCAGCCAGCCGGTCCAGGTGGCGAGGTACACCACGGCCGCGACCAGCACGATCGACACGAGCGCGGGCGCGGCGTCGACCAGCGCCGAGCGCACCCACGCGGCGCGGACGCCGATCGAGCGGCGGGCGGCCGCGTCCCAGGCCCAGACGAGCAGCCCGAACACCGCGAGGACGTACAGCGCGCTCCACTTGGTGCCGAGCGCCATGCCGAAGCACAGGCCGGCGCCCACGCGCCACGGCCGCCACAGCAGACGCGGGCCGAACCCCGTGACGACGCCGCCGGCGGCCTCGACCCGCGCGACCAGGCGCTGGCGTCCCCAGTCGCGGTCGGCCACCAGGCACGCCACGGCGCAGACCAGCCAGAACGCGAGGAACACGTCCAGCAGGCCGATGCGCGACATGACGAAGTGGGTGCCGTCGAAGGTGAGCAGCAGGCCGCCCACGCAGCCGAGCAGCGTCGAGCCGGTGAGGCGTCGGATCATCCGGGCGAGCACGAGCACCGTCAGCGCGCCGACGACCGCCGCGGAGAACCGCCAGCCAAAGGAGTTCATCCCGAACAGGTACTGCCCGAGCGCGAGCACCCACTTGCCGCCGTCGGGGTGGACGATCTGCGTGGGCTCCCCGGTGAACAGGCCGGTGAAGTCCCCGGCCACGATCTTGGCGTTGGCGTCCTCGACGAAGTCCTGGACGTAGCCGAACCGCCGCAGCGAGTAGGCGTCCTTGGGGTAGTAGGTCTCGTCGAACATCAGCCGGTTCGGGTACCCGAGCCGGTAGAGCCGCAGCGCGAGGGCGACGAGGGCGACGCCGAGCGGCGCGAGCCACCCGACCAACCGTGCGTGCCGGGTGCCGAGCACGCGGACGCGCTCGCTCACGGCCGGCAGGGTCACGGCGGCAAGCGTAGAGACCTCGCCCTAGGCTCGCTGCATGCAGACCCCCTCGAGCACGCCTCGCACCCTCGGCCGCACCGGCCGGTCCGTCTCGCCCGTCGGCCTGGGCACCTGGCAGCTGGGCGCCGACTGGGGGGACGTCGAGGAGTCCGAGGCCCTCGCGGTGCTCGAGGCCGCCGTCGAGGCGGGCACCACGTTCCTCGACACCGCCGACGTTTACGGCGACGGTCGCAGCGAGACCGTCATCGGGACGTTCCTCGCCCAGCACCCCGGTCTGGACGTCACCGTCGCCACCAAGATGGGTCGCCGCGGCCCGCAGGAGGCCGGCGAGTTCACGCTGGAGAACTTTCGCGCCTGGACCGACCGCTCGCGCGCCAACCTCGGCGTCGACCGCCTCGACCTGGTGCAGCTGCACTGCCCGCCCAGCTCGGTGATGGACGACGACGAGGTCTACGACGCGCTCGACACCCTCGTGGACGACGGCGCGATCGCCGCGTACGGCGTGAGCGTCGAGACGTGCGCCGAGGCCCTCGACGCGATCCGCCGCCCGCACACCGCGTCGGTGCAGATCATCCTCAACGCCTTCCGGCTCAAGCCGCTGGACGAGGTGCTGCCCGCCGCGCGCGAGGCCGGCGTCGGCATCATCGCCCGCGTCCCGCTCGCCTCGGGCCTGCTCAGCGGCCGCTACACCAGCGACACCACGTTCGCCGAGAACGACCACCGCACCTTCAACCGCAAGGGTGAGGCGTTCGACGTCGGCGAGACGTTCTCCGGCGTCGACTTCGAGGACGGCGTCAAGGCCGCGCAGGAGTTCGCGAGGCTCGCCGGCGACACCCCGCCGTCCGCGGCGGCGATCGCGTGGGTCGCCGCGCAGGACGGCGTCACCACCGTCATCCCTGGTGCCCGCAACACCGAGCAGGCGCGGGCCAACGCGGCCGCCATGCAGGTCGTCCTCGACCAGGGCCTCGACGACGGCGTCCACGAGCTGTACGACCGCTACTTCCGCGAGGCCGTGCACGGCCGATGGTGACCGCCGCCCCCGGCAGGCTGGTCCTGGCCGCGACACCCATCGGCCGCGTCGACGACGCGTCGCCGCGGCTCGCGGTCGCGCTCGCGACGGCCGACGTCGTCGCGGCCGAGGACACCCGCCGGCTCAAGCGGCTCACGTCCGAGCTCGGCATCGAGGTGTCGGGCCGGGTGGTCTCGTTCTTCGAGGGCAACGAGGAGCGCCGCACGCCCGAGCTGGTCGAGGTGCTGCTCGGCGGCGGCACGGTCGTGGTCGCCACCGACGCCGGCATGCCCAGTGTGTCCGACCCCGGCTACCGCCTCGTGGCCGCCGCCGTCGAGGCCGGCGTGCTCGTGACCACGGTGCCGGGGCCGTCGGCGGTGCTCGCGGCGCTGGCGGTGTCGGGGCTGCCCGTCGACCGCTTCTGCTTCGAGGGGTTCGCCCCTCGCAAGCCCGGCGAGCGGCGCCGGGCCTTCGAGGCGCTCGCCCACGAGCCCCGGACGATGGTCTTCTTCGAGTCGCCGCACCGCACCGTCGCCACGCTGGCCACGCTCGCCGAGGCCCTCGGCGACGACCGTCCCGCCGCGGTCTGCCGCGAGCTGACCAAGACCTACGAGGAGGTCCGCCGCGGTCCGCTCGCCGAGCTGCGCGACTGGGCCGACACCCTCGAGCAGGGCGTGCGCGGCGAGGTGACGCTCGTCGTCCAGGGGGCCGCACCGGCCGACGTCGACCTCGACCCGGCCCGGCTGGCCGCGCTCGTCACCGAGCAGGAGGCCGAGGGCCTGTCCACCCGCGACGCCGTCGCCGCCGTCGCCTCCGCCACCGGCGCCCGTCGGCGCGCCGTCTACAACGCCGTGCACAGGAAGTGACGTCCCCTCCGGCCGCTGGCCATACTGGGCCGCATGCCTGACGACCTGCTGCTGCCGGCCGGCCACAGGCTGCTGCACATCGGGCCGCCCAAGACGGCGACGACCGCCGTCCAGAGCGGGTTCCACCACAACCGCGACGCGGTGTCGGCGCAGGGCGTGCACTACGCCGGGTCGGGGCGTCAGCCGATGTCGGCGGCGATGGCCGTGGCCAGCGGACGCAGCGTCGCGGGCTTCGGCGACCACCGTCAGCACCAACGCTGGCCGCGGCTGCTGACGGAGATCGAGGAGAGCGGCGCCGACCGCGTCGTCGTCTCGAGCGAGTTCTTCGCCGACGCCGACGACGCCGCCGTCGCCCGCATCGTCGACGACCTGGGCCCCGACCGCACCCACGTCGTCGTGACGCTGCGGCCACTCGCGCGGATCCTGCCCTCGCAGTGGCAGCAGCTCGTCCAGGACCGCCTGCGCACGTCCTACGACGAGTGGCTCCACCAGCTGCTCGACGACCCGCCGCCCGACGACCCGCCCCACGGGTTCTGGCGGCGGCACCGCCACGACCTGCTCGTCCGACGCTGGGCCCACGTCGTCGGGGAGCGCAACGTCACCGTCGTGGTGGCCGACGACGGTGACCGCGACCGGCCCCTCCACGTCTTCGAGGACCTCGTCGGGCTGACCCGGGGCACCCTGAGGCCGTCGCCCGACGAGTCGAACCGCTCGTTGACGCTCGGCGAGACGGCGCTGGCGCGAGCGGTCAACGTCGAGGTGGCCGAGCTCGACGAGGTCGACCGCGCCGTCTACAACCGCCTGTTCCGCTTCGGCATGTCGCGCCACGCCAAGGGCCGCCGACCCGCGACCGACGAGCAGAAGGTGGCCACGCCCGCCTGGGCCGTCGCCCGCGCGCAGGAGATCGGCGGCGCGGCTGCCGACGCCCTCGCGACGACCGGCGTGCGCGTCGTGGGCGACCTCGACGTGCTGCGTCAGGGCGCCGAGGCCGTCGGCGCGGTGGACGAGCCCGCGACGGTGCCGGTGGAGGTGGCGGCGAGGGCCGCGGTCGGCGTCGCGCTCGGAGCGGTGAAGGACGCCGAGCGCGAGGAGCGGGCCGCGGCCCGTCGCTCCGCGCGCGAGGCCGCGCGGGCACGGCCACCCCTGGGCCTGCGGGACGCGACCGTGCGCCAGATCCTCGGCGAGCTGCGCCGTCGTCTCGTGCGCCGCCCGTAGGAGGAAAGCGGGTGCGGCCCTCCGTAGGATGGAGGGCATGCCCGAGCCCGGAACGTCTGCCTTCTACGTCACGACGCCGATCTACTACGTCACCGCGGCGCCGTCGATCGGCAGCGCGTACACGACGGTCGCCGCCGACGTCCTCGCCCG
Organism: Solicola agrisoli; assembly: GCF_049059935.1. Classification (NCBI taxonomy): domain Bacteria; kingdom Bacillati; phylum Actinomycetota; class Actinomycetes; order Propionibacteriales; family Nocardioidaceae; genus Solicola; species Solicola agrisoli. The sequence continues at coordinate 4,887 of NZ_JBMGQR010000087.1, forward strand.
CTGGCACCGTCAGCGCGGCGACGACACCTGGTTCCTGACCGGCACCGACGAGCACGGCCAGAAGGTGCTCCAGGCCGCCGAGGCCGCCGGCGCCTCGCCGCAGGACTTCACCGACCGCCTCGTCGCAGACGAGTGGCGCCCGGTGCTCGACGTCATCGACGCCAGCAACGACGACTTCATCCGCACCACCGACGCCCGCCACGTCGAGCGGGTCCAGGAGTTCTGGCGCCGCCTGCACGCCTCGGGCGACGTCTACGAGGGCGACTACGAGGGCCCGTACTGCGTGGCCTGCGAGGAGTTCAAGCTCGACTCCGAGCTGCTCGACGGGCCCGACGGCGCCAAGCTCTGCCCGATCCACGAGCGCCCCGTCGAGATCGTGGCCGAGACGAACTACTTCTTCCCGCTCAGCCGGTACCGCGACCGGCTGCTCGCGTTCTACGAGGCCAACCCGACGTTCGTGCAGCCCGAGAGCGCGCGCAACGAGGTCGTCTCGTTCGTCCAGCAGAGCCTGACCGACCTGTCGATCTCGCGCTCCACCTTCGACTGGGGCATCGAGGTGCCCTGGGACGACAAGCAGGTGCTCTACGTCTGGATCGACGCCCTCCTGAACTACATCACCGCGATCGGCTACGGCGCCGAGGACGGCCCCGACGCCGAGGAGTTCGCGCGCCGCTGGCCCGCCAGCGTGCAGCTCGTCGGCCGCGACATCCTGCGCTTCCACGCCGTCATCTGGCCGGCCATGCTGATGGCCGCCGGTCTCGAGCCGCCGCACCGCGTCTTCGCGCACGGCTGGCTGCTGGTCGGCGGGCAGAAGATGAGCAAGTCCAAGGCGACGGCGATCCACCCGAGCCAGGTGGTCGACACGTTCGGCTCGGACGCCTACCGCTACTACTTCATGCGCGCCATCAACTTCGGCTCCGACGGATCGTTCTCGTGGGAGCACCTCAGCGCCGTCTACGGCTCCGAGCTCGCCAACGGCCTGGGCAACCTCGCCTCGCGCGTCGCCGCCATGGTCGGCAAGTACCACGACGGCGTGCTGCCCGAGCCCACCGACGCCGGACCGGCCGAGGAGGCACTGGCGGCCCGGCTCGCGTCCGCGGCCACCGCCGCCGACGAGGCCATCGACCGGATCGCGATCCACGAGGCGCTGGCGGAGGTCGAGTCGTTCGTCGGCGCCGTCAACGGCTACCTCACCGAGCAGGAGCCCTGGAAGGTGGCCAAGGCCGACGACGACGCGTCGCGCGCCCGTCTGGCCACCGTCCTGTACACCGCGGCGGAGTCGCTGCGGGCCGTCGCGGTGCTGCACGCGCCGACGATGCCCAAGACCGCCGCGGGCCTGTGGACGCTGCTCGGTGCCGAGGACGCGATCGGCCCGCTGGCCGACCAGCGCATCGGCGACGCCGGACGCTGGGGCCAGCTGCCGGCGGGCGCCGTCCTGGTCAAGGGCGCCTCGCTGTTCCCGCGCATCGTCGAGGAGGACCCGGCGGTGCAGGCGTGAGCCGCAACCAGGAGCGTCCCGAGGCGCCCGAGCCGCTGCCCCACCCGGTGGTCGACAACCACTGCCACCTCGACCTCGACGACTCGCCCGACCAGTGGGCGACGCGCGACGCGATCGAGGCGGCGCGCGCCGTCGGCGTCCCGCGGATCGTCCAGATCGGGTGCGACCTGCCCGGGGCGCGGTGGGCCGCCCAGGCCGCGCTCGACCACGACGAGATCGTCGCGGGCGTCGCCCTGCACCCCAACGAGGCGCCCGGCCTGCACGAGCGGGGCGAGCTGGACTCCGCGCTCGACGAGATCGAGAAGCTGGTGACGTCCACCGAGCGCGTGCGCGCGGTGGGGGAGACGGGCCTGGACTACTTCCGCACCGCCGAGCCGGGGCGCGCCGCGCAGCACGAGTCGTTCCGCGCGCACATCGAGATGGCCAAGCGGCACGACAAGGTGCTGGTCATCCACGACCGCGACTCCCACGCCGACGTCCTGTCGGTGCTGGACGACGCCGGTGCGCCCGAGCGCACCGTCATGCACTGCTTCTCCGGCGACGCCGCGTTCGCGCAGGAGTGCCTCGACCGCGGGTTCTGGCTGTCGTTCTCCGGCGTGGTGACGTTCAAGAACGCCGAGCCCATCCGCGAGGCGCTCAAGATCACCCCGCTCGACCGGATGCTGGTGGAGACCGACGCGCCGTTCCTCACCCCGACGCCCTACCGGGGGCGCCCCAACGCGTCCTACCTGGTGCCGCTCACGGTGCGCGCGATGGCCCAGGTGACGGGCCGCGACGACGACGAGCTGTGCCGCGCGATCGACGCCAACACGACGGCGGTCTACGGCGCCTGGTGACGCCGACCGGCGGGTGAGCCCGGTCACCCGGGTTTGGAAGCCCGTGATCGGTTCGTTATCGTCATCGGGTCCCTGCGCCGCGACTTCCCCCTCCGGCGGCGCCCTCGAGAAAGAAGCGGATCTGTCTTCGTGCGTCAACGCCGTGTGCTCGTCCTCGCCCTGAACGTCGGTCTCGTCCTCGTCCTCGTCGGAGGGACGCTCGGCTTCACCGCCGCCAACAAGACGGTCACCCTCGCGGTGGACGGCCAGGAGCAGCAGGTCCGCACCTTCGGCGGCAGCGTCGCCGACGTCCTGGAGAAGAAGGACATCTCGATCGGCGAGCACGACGTCGTCGCCCCCTCGGCCGACTCCGCGATCAGCGACGGCACCCGCGTCTCGGTGCGCTACGGCCGCCCCCTCACGCTCAGGATGGACGACGGCACCGAGCAGACCTACTGGACCACCGCCGACAACGTCGACGACGCGCTCTCGCAGCTCGACCTGCGGCTGGCGGGCGCCGACCTGTCCACCAGCCGCAGCGCGAGCCTGCCGCGCGAGGGGCTCGACGTCCAAGTCACCCTGCCGCGCGCGATGAGCGTCCAGGTCGACGGCGCCACCCGCACGCTGTCGTCCACCGGCCCCACCGTCGGCGACGCCCTGCGCGAGGCCGGCATCACCGTCGACGCCGACGACGAGGTCGAGCCCGCGGCGTCCACGCCCGTCGCCAACGGCGCCAAGGTCACCGTCACGCGCATCGAGACGCAGACCAAGACCCGCACCGACACCGTCGAGCACGACACCACCGTCCGCGAGGACGACGCGATGGACGAGGGCGACACGAAGGTCGTGCGCAAGGGCGTGGACGGTCAGGAGAAGGTGACGTACCGCGTGGTGCTCGCCGACGGCAAGGTCCGCAAGCGCACCACGATCTCGCGCAGCACCGTCCGCGAGCCCGTCGACCAGGTCGAGCGCCGGGGCACCAAGTCCGACGACAGCGGCTCCGGCGGCAGCAGCAACTCCTCCGACAGCGGCCCCGGCAGCGACGCGGACTTCATCCGTCTCGCCCAGTGCGAGTCCGGCGGCAACTGGAAGGCCAACACCGGCAACGGCTACTACGGCGGCGTGCAGTTCTCCGCGCAGACCTGGCGCGCCATGGGCGGCTCGGGCCTGCCGCACCAGAACAGCAAGGCCGAGCAGATCCGCATCGCCAAGAAGCTCCAGGCCCAGTCGGGCTGGGGCCAGTGGCCCGCCTGCTCCCGCAAGCTGGGCCTGCGCTGACGATCCAGCTGCTCGGACCCGTCGAGATCCGCGCGCTCGCCGCGCGGCTCGACCTGGTCCCGACCAAGAAGCGCGGCCAGAACTTCGTCATCGACCCCAACACGGTGCGTCGCATCGTGCGCACGTCCGGCGTCGGCGCCGACGACGTCGTGCTCGAGGTGGGCCCGGGCCTGGGGTCGCTGACGCTCGCCCTGCTGCAGCAGGCGCGTCGCGTCGTGGCCGTCGAGGTCGACGCCAGCCTCGCCGAGGCGCTGCCGGGCACGATCACCGAGCACGCGCCCGACGACGCCGACCGCGTCGACGTCGTGCATGCCGACGCGCTCAAGGTCGCCGAGCTGCCGGGGGAGCCGCCCACCGCCCTGGTCGCGAACCTGCCGTACAACATCTCGGTACCGGTGCTGCTGCACCTGCTCGAGCTGCTGCCGACCGTCCGCACCGGGCTGGTGATGGTGCAGGCCGAGGTGGCCGCACGCCTGGCCGCCGGCCCGGGGTCGCGCACCTACGGCGTCCCGTCGGTGAAGGCGGCCTGGTACGGCGAGGTCCGCGCCGCGGGAAGCGTCGGGCGCAACGTGTTCTGGCCGGCGCCCAACGTCGACTCAGGCCTGGTCGCCTGGACGCGTCGCGACCCGCCCGTCGGCGCCGACCGACGCCAGGTCTTCGCCGTCGTCGACGCCGCGTTCGCCCAGCGTCGCAAGACCCTGCGCTCGGCGCTGTCGGGCCTCGCCGGCTCGGCCGCCGCGGCCGAGGACGCCCTGGTGGCGGCGGGGGTCTCGCCGCAGGAACGTGGCGAGGCTCTCGGTCTCGACGCCTACGTGGCCATCGCGTCGGCCCTCGCCCAGGCATCCCCTAGGTTGGACCGGTGAGCAGCACGACGGTCCGCGTCCCGGCCAAGATCAACCTGGCGCTCGGGGTCGGGGCCGTGGGGTCCGACGGCCTCCACGCGCTCGCCACCGTCTACCAGGCGGTCGACCTGTGCGACGAGGTGAGGGCCTCGGTCCGCGACGACGCCGAGGTCACCGTCACCGTGCACCGGGACGGCGACGGCGAGAGGGACGACGTCCCCCTCGACGGCACGAACCTCGCGGTCCGCGCGGCCCTCGCGCTGCGCGAGGCGACCGGGGTCACCGACGGCGTCTCGCTCGCGATCCGCAAGGTGATCCCCGTCGCCGGCGGCATGGCCGGGGGGTCCGCCGACGCCGCCGCCACCCTCGTGGCGTGCGACGAGCTGTGGGGCACCGGGCTCGGCCGCGCGGGCCTGGAGCCCATCGCCGCGACGCTCGGCAGCGACGTCCCGTTCTGCCTGCACGGCGGCACCGCCGTCGGCGGCGGCCACGGCGAGCAGATCAGCCCGGTGCTCGCGCGCGGCAGCTACCAGTGGGTGTTCGCGATCGCCGAGCGCGGGCTCTCGACCGCCGCCGTGTACGGCGAGTTCGACGCGATCACCGACGGCGTGGTCACCGAGCCCGTCGTGCCCGACCAGCTGATGAGCGCGCTGCGCGCCGGCGACGCCGAGGCGCTCGGCCAGGCGCTGTCCAACGACCTGCAGCCCGCCGCGCTGCGGCTGCGCCCCGAGCTGGAGGAGACGCTCGCCGTCGGCCGCCAGTGCGGCGCGCTCGGCGCCCTGCTCTCCGGGTCGGGCCCCACCGCGATGTTCCTCGCCGGCGACGACCAGCACGCGATGGACATCGCCGTGGCGCTGGCCGCGGCGCGGGTGTGCGTCGACGTCGTCCAGGCCGCCGGTCCCGTCAGCGGCGCGCGGGTCGTCGGCTGATGGCGGCCCCGGTCAATCTCGTCAACCTGGAGTCGGTGCACAAGTCGTACGGCATCCGGCCGCTGCTCGACGGCGTCAGCCTCGGCGTCGCGTCCGGCGACCGCATCGGCGTGGTGGGACGCAACGGCGGCGGCAAGAGCACGCTGCTGCGGGTGCTGTCGCGCGTCGAGGAGCCCGACTCCGGACGCGTCACGCACAGCCGCGGGCTCGAGGTCGGCTTCCTGACCCAGACCGACCACACCGGTGACGCGCGCACGATCCGCGACGCCGTGCTCGACGGCGCCGCCGACCACACCTGGGCCGCCGACCCGCGCACCCGCGACGTCGTCCGCGTGCTGCTGGCGGGCGTCCCGATCGACCGCGACCTCGCCGGGCTGTCCGGTGGCGAGCGTCGCCGCGTGTCGCTGGCGCGCCTGCTGCTCAGCGACGCGCCGCTCGTCGTCCTCGACGAGCCCACCAACCACCTCGATATCGACGCCATCGCCTGGCTGGCCGACCACCTGGCCAAGCGGCCCGGCGCGCTGCTCGTCGTCACGCACGACCGCTGGTTCCTCGACGCGGTCTGCACGCGCACCTGGGAGGTGCACGACGGCGTCGTCGACGCCTTCGAGGGCGGCTACGCGGCGTACGTCCTGGCCAAGGCCGAGCGCGACCGCCAGGCCGCCTCGCGCGAGTCGCGTCGTCGCAACCTGGCGCGCAAGGAGCTGGCCTGGCTGCGACGCGGACCGCCGGCGCGCACGTCCAAGCCGCAGTTCCGCATCGACGCCGCGCAGGCGCTGATCGCCGACGAGCCGCCGCCGCGCGACCGTCTCGAGCTGGAGAAGTTCGCCACCGCGCGCCTGGGCAAGGACGTGCTCGACGTCGAGGACGTCACGCTCGTCCGCGGCGGCAAGACGCTGCTCGACGACGTCACGTGGCGTCTCGGCCCGGGCGACCGGGTCGGTCTGGTCGGTGCCAACGGCAGCGGGAAGTCGAGCCTGGTGCGCCTGCTGGCCGGCGAGTCCGAGCCCGACGCGGGGCGCGTCAAGCGCGGCAAGACCGTCGACCTCGCGCACCTCACGCAGACCCTGGACGACATGGACGGCGACGACCGCGTCATCGACTCCGTGCGCGCCGACGAGCTCACCGCCACCGGTCTGCTCGAGGGCTTCGGGTTCACCGGCGACCTGCTGACGTCGCGCGTCCGCGAGCTGTCCGGTGGCGAGCGACGTCGCCTGCAGGTGCTGCGGATGCTGCTCAGCGAGCCCAACGTGCTGCTGCTCGACGAGCCCACCAACGACCTCGACATCGAGACCCTGACGGTGCTCGAGGACCACCTCGACCGGTGGCCCGGCACGCTCGTCGTGGTCTCGCACGACCGCTACTTCCTCGAGCGCGTCACCGACACCGTCTGGGCCCTGCCCGGCGACGCGTCGCTGAAGATGCTCGTGGGCGGCGTCGAGAGCTACCACCCGTCGACGCCCGGCTCGTCCGGTCGCGCCCCAGTGCCCGGCCCGACGGGCGGGTCGACGCCCGAGCCGTCCGGCGTCTCGGCCGCCGACCGCCGCAGCGCCCGCAAGGACGTCGCCCGCCTCGAGCGCCAGATGGAGCGCCTCGCGATGCGCGAGCGCGACCTCGAGGAGCAGATGGCCACCGACGCCGCCGACCCCGCCCGCCTCACCGCCCTCCAGCAGGACTGGCAGACCACCCGCGACGAGCGCGAGTCCCTCGAGCTCGAGTGGCTCTCCGCCGCCGAGCTCGCCGAGTAGCGCGCGTCCCACCCGTCCCACGTTTACCAGGAGAACCTGGTGAACGGTCGCGAACCGTGGCAGATACGCCGTGGTTCGTACACCTTTACCAGGCTCTCCTGGTAAACGACCGGGCCCGCGGCCCCCTCAGGTGTCGAACGGGGTGACGAGGACGCGGAGCAGGTCGGCCAGACGACGCGAGTCGTCGGGGCCGAGCTCGGCGAGGAGGGTGTGCTCGCTGGCGAGGAGGGCCTCGAGGGCGGCGTCGACGGAGGCGCGGCCGGCGGTCGTCAGCTGCACCTGGACGCCGCGACGGTCGTGCGGGTCGGGCAGGCGCTCGACGAGGCCGCGGTCGGCGAGGCGGTCGACGCGGTTGGTCATCGTGCCGCTGGTCACGAGCGTCTCGCGCAGCAGCCGGCCGGGGGAGAGGCGGTACGGGTCACCGGCCCGACGCAGCGCCGAGAGGACGTCGAACTCCCACGTCTCGAGGTCGTGCGCGGCGAACGCCTGCGCGCGGGCGCGGTCGAGGTGGCGGGCCAGGCGGGAGACGCGGCTCAGCACGCCCATCGGCGCGACGTCGAGGTCGGGGCGCTCGCGCTGCCACGCCTCGATCAGCCGGTCGACCTCGTCACTCATGGTCGCAGTCTAGCGTCGAGATTCTTGACGTCGAGACACACTGTGACGGCCTAGGGTCGGGCCATGGACGTCTCGGACCTCGTCGCAGCCGGACCCGCCCGCCAGGTGGCGGCGCTCGACGCGGGGGAGGTGTCGGCGCGCGAGCTCGTGGACGCCACCCTGGCCCGCATCGCCGAGCGCGACCCGTCGTGGAACGCCTTCGTCGACGTCGACCCCGCCGACGCGCGTGCCGCGGCCGACGCCGTCGACACGCGCCGCGCGGCCGGTGCCCGCGGGCCGCTGCTCGGCGTGCCCGTCGCGGTCAAGGACGACACCGACGTGGCCGGGTGGCGCACCGGCCTCGGCACCCGTGCGTCGACGCGCGTCCCCACCCGCGACGACGAGACGGTGCGGCGGCTGCGCGGGGCCGGTGCGGTCGTCGTCGGCAAGACGACGTTGCCCGAGCTCGCCGTCTACGGCTTCACCGAGTCCGAGGCCACGGGCGTCACCCGCAACCCGCACCACCGCGGCCACACGTCCGGCGGCTCGTCGGGCGGGTCCGCGGCGGCCGTCGCGGGCGGTCTGGTCGGGCTCGCCACGGCCTCGGACGGCGCCGGCTCGATCCGCATCCCGGCCGCCTGCTGCGGGCTGCCGGGCTTCAAGCCCACGCCCGGACGGGTGCCGACGCCGCCGGTCTGGCACGGCCTGTCGACGCAGGGCTGCCTCACGCGGCACCTCGCCGACGCCGCCACCTACCTCGACACCGTCGGCGACTTCGACACCTCGCTCGCGGACGCCCTCCGCGACGGCACCGGGCCGCTGCGGGTCGGCGTCGACCTGCGGCCGTTCCCCGCGTCCGCCCCGCGACCCGCCGACCGGGCGGTGGCCGACGCCGTGCGCGCCGCCGCCGACCGTCTCTCCGACCTCGGCCACGACGTGCGCGACGTCCGCGTCCGCTGGGGCCTGGCGGCCCAGGCCTTCACCGTGCGCTACCTCGGCGGCATCCACGAGTCCGCCGCCGGCGTCGAGCACCCCGTCCGCCTCGAGCCACGCACCCGTCAGGTGGCGGCGCTGGGAGCTCCGGTGACGGCCGCTGCGGTCGCGCGCGCCCGCGAGCAGGGACGCCGCCTCGGCGAGCGCCTGCTCGACGACCTCGGCGTCGACGTCCTCCTCACCCCGACGATGGGCGGCCCGGCGCCCGAGGTCGGACGCTGGGAGGGGCGCGGTGGCCTGTCCACGACGCTGTCGATGGGCCGCTTCTACGCCTGGACGCCCGGCTGGAACCACACGGGCCAGCCGGCGGTCTCGCTGCCGTGGGGGCGCACGACGGACGGCCTGCCGCTCGCCGTCCAGCTCGTCGCGGCCCCGGGCGACGACGCCCGCCTGATGGCGGTCGCCGGCAGCATCGAGGCCGACGGCGCCGTCCCCCTCGACTGACACCCCGGCGCCAGGTATCTTGACGTCAAGACACCTGGAGGCACCGCATGGACACCCGCACCCGCTGGGACCCCGACACCTACCTGCGCTTCGACGACCACCGCAGCCGGCCGTTCGTCGACCTCGTCGCCCGCGTCGTCGGCGAGCCGCGCACGATCGTCGACCTCGGCTGCGGCCCCGGCCACCTCACGGCGGTGCTCCGCGAGCGCTGGCCCGACGCGGACGTCCTCGGCCTCGACTCGTCGCCGTCGATGGTCGAGCGGGCGCAGGCCGCCGACCCCGACCCCCGCTCGCGCTACGAGCTCGGCGACCTCGCCTCGTTCGCGCCCGCGAGCCCCGTCGACCTCGTCGTGTCGAACGCCGCCTTCCAGTGGGTGCCGCGCCAGCTCGAGGTGGCCGCGCGGGTCGCCGACCACGTCGCGCCCGGCGGGACCCTCGCGATCCAGGTGCCCACCAACGGCACCCGCCCCAACCACGCGCTGCTGCGCCAGATCGCGGCCGAACCACGCTTCGCGCGGCACCTGCAGGACGTCCGCCCCATCCACGACGCCGACGCCGAGGGCTACCTCAAGGCGCTCGCCCGCCCGGGCTGGACGGTCGACGCCTGGACCACCACCTACCTGCACCTGCTCGAGGGCGAGGACCCCGTCTGGTCGTGGATGTCGGGCACCGGCGCGCGCCCCTACCTGCAGGCGCTGGACGGCGACCTGCGCGACGACTTCGAGCGCACCTACCGCGCCGCGCTGCGCGAGGCGTTCCCCGCGCGGCCCTACGGCACGGTGCTGCCGTTCGACCGGGCGTTCGTCGTCGCCCGCCGGGACGCGTCGTGATCCGCGACGCCCGGGGCGGCGACCTGGCCGGCATCCTCGCCCTGCTCGCCGAGGACGTCATCCGCGACTACACCGAGCCCGAGACCATCACCGCCGGCCAGCGCGCCGCGATGGACGAGATCACGGCCGACCCGCACCAGACGATCCTGGTGGACGAGCGCGACGGACGGCTCGTCGCGACCGCCCAGCTGACGTTCCTGCGCGTGCTCACCTACGACGGCGGCCAGTACTGCCAGCTGGAGTCGGTGCGGACGGCGTCCGACCTGCGTGGCCGCGGCATCGGTCGCGAGCTGGTGGAGCACGCGATCGCCGTCGCGCGACGCCACGGGTGCGCGCGGGTGCAGCTGACGTCGAACGTCCAGCGCGTCGACGCCCGCCGGTTCTACGAGCGGCTCGGCTTCGTCGCCTCGCACACCGGGTTCAAGCTGCCGCTCGTGTGATCAGCGGTCGCGCTTGAGCAGCTCGGGCTTGGACTCCAGCGACGACAGCCCGTTCCAGGCCAGGTTCACCAGGTGCGCGGCCACGACGTCCTTGTCGGGCTTGCGCGTCTCGAGCCACCACTGGCCGGTGGTGCCGACCATGCCGACGAGCATCTGGGCGTACATCGGCGCGTACTTGGCCTGGAACCCGCGGCGCTTGAACTCGCCGACGAGGATGTCCTCCACCCGGCTCGCGACGTCGCCGATGATGCTGACGAACGACCCGGTGGGGGAGCCGATCGGGGCGTCGCGCACCAGGATGCGGAAGCCGTCGGACGACTGCTCGATGTAGTCGAGCAGCGCGATCGCGGCCTGCTGCAGCAGCTCGCGCGGCTCGCCGGACGTCAGCGCCGAGCGCATCATCGTCAGCAGCCGCTGGACCTCGCGGTCGACCACCACCGCGTACAGGCCCTCCTTGCCGCCGAAGTGCTCGTAGACCACCGGCTTGGAGACGTGGGCGCGCGACGCGATCTCCTCGACCGACGTGCCGTCGACGCCCCGCTCGGCGAACGTCGAGCGGGCGATGCGCACCAGCTGCTCGCGCCGCTCGGCCGCGGTCATCCGGCTGCGCGACGTGCGCTTGCCCGACTCCGACGTCCCCGACACAGCCCTCATCGTACGGATCGGCCACGTCGATACCCTGGCCCCGTGCGCGACCTCACCTACCGCGTCGTGATCTGGACGCTGTGGCGGGTGTTCGCCGCGCTGGGGCTGCGCATCGCCGTCGAGGGCGACGACCGCGTGCCGCTGCGGGGCGGTGCGGTGCTCGCGTGCAACCACACCGGCTACCTCGACTTCGCGCTCGCCGGCATCGCCGCTCGACGCAGCGACCGA
>NZ_JBMGQR010000088.1:0-16211 GCF_049059935.1 Solicola agrisoli
CGCCGGCGCCGTAGGCGGCGAGGTGATCAAGGGGAAGGCCCCGGTCTTCGACAACGAGCCTGGTGCCGTGCTCGTCGGTGTGGAGTGTCACCTCCACCTCGCCGTCGGGCTCGCCCGTAGACGTGGTGGAGAGAACGAGTTGGTGAGGGGGTCGCAGCGGAGGATGTGCAACGTGCCCTCCCACCCGCTGGCGTGATATCGGCCGTGCGCCCGGCCCCCGACGCGCAGGTCGCCCCGGACGTCCCCCAGCCACTGATCAAGGCGGTCGGGGTCAGTGAGGGCCGACCACACGTCCTCAATTCGCGCGTGGACCCGGTGTTCCAACTGAACGACACCGGTGTCTGCGGTGACTCGGAGAACTCCCCGGGCCTCGTCTCGTGATTCTGAGTTGGTCATCGGGACTTCCTGCTGGGGTGTGCTGGCCTGAACTGAGTCGAAGGATGCGGACCCACACACGGTGACAGCAAGGATGTCGCATCTGACAACGTAGTGGGAGCCGCCCAGTCGGGTGGACACCGACGGTCTCGCCGGTCCAGGTCTTCCGTATGGCTGCAGTAGATGCCGGCTGCAGTAATAGCCGGTGTGGCGCCTGGCCCGGGGGCATCGCGGTGACGGCGAACCGGCGGCCGGCGGGCGTCCTCTCGACCTTGGCGGCCCACCCCGTGCCGAGCACATCGGACGAGCCTGGCAGTCATCCGCGCCGCGCAGGTGGGCGTGGAGGTAGGTCTTCGGGGCGGATGGGTGCTTGTTTCATCGGTGCCTCCTAGGTCGACGGTGATGTCGCAGATCAAGACGTCGCTGCGGACCTCGTTCGCGGGGACCAGCCGGACACCGACCTCGACCGGGCTCGGCAGGGTGATGAGGTGGCGTTCGACCGGCTTGTCGCGCCGCTGCGTCGCGAGCTGCACGCGCACTGTTACCGGATGCTCGGATCTGCGCACGATGCGGAGGACGCCCTGCAGGACGCGCTGCTAACGCGTGGCGTGGTCTAAACGGGGTCGAGGGGCGTAGTTCGGTGCGCCGCTGGCTGTGCACCGTCGCCACTCGCACCTGCCTCGACGCGGTTCGTGGCCGGGACCGACGTGCGCTGCCGGTCGATCTCGGTCCGTCAAGCCAGCGGGTCGTGACCGCCGACCGTCCCTCGACCGACGTCGACTGGCTCGGGCCGTACCCATCGTCGGGGCTTAGAGACGCGATGTCGGCCGGGGAGAGGCTCGAGCAACGCGAGTCCGTCGAGCTTGCTTTCGTCGCCGCGTTGCAGCACCTGCCGGGGAACCAGCGTGCGGCGTTAATCCTGTTCGAGGTTCTCAGCTACTCGGCTGCCGAGATCGCCGCCGTCATGGACACCTCAGTGGCCTCGGTGAACAGCGCGTTGCAGCGGGCGCGCGCTGTGGTCGCATCCAAGGTGCCGCCACGCAGCCAGCAGCAGACGCTACGCCTCATCGAAGACGACCACCTGCGGGAGGTCGTCGCGGGCTATGCGAGCGCCCTTGAGCGCGGGGACGTCGATTCGCTGGTCGCGCTGTTCACGCAGGACGTCACTTGGTCGATGCCGCCTCTGCCACACTGGTACGCGGGTTTGGTCGACGTCACCGCGTTCGCCGCCACGGTTCCCCTCGGCTCGTGTGGGAGTTGGCACCACCGCGTCGTCGAGGCAAACGCGCAGCGCGCCGTCGCGTCCTACCTCCGGCCGCAGGAAAACGGTCCCTACGACGCGTGGGCGATCAACATCCTCACCCTGCGCGACGGCCTGATCAGCGAGGTCACCTCGTTCATCGGCGTCGAGCACTTTGCGACCTTCGGCTTGCCCGCCTCGCTCGACTGAACCGCGGGTCGCATTTCGAATGCCTCACTCACACGTCGATGTGGTCGATGGGGCCAGGAACGCCCTGCTTCGCGAGGGGCAGTTCTCGCTCACGAGAGGTGTGTCGCGCCCTCCTCGTGCCCTCTGACGCAGGGTTAGCCTGTGTCGATGTCAGGAGAAGGGACGACGAGATCCGGGACACCGCCCGGATGATGATCCGTCAGGGCAAGCTGGAGGAGTTCAAGCGGCTCGCCGCGTGGTGCGCAATATCGTCGGTCGACGAAGATGCAGGTCACCCGGTAGTCGGGGAGGTTGTCGAGCTCGGCGTCGCAGTGCTTGAGTGAATCGGCCTGTGCGTTCGAAGGGCCAGCACTACGACGTCGCCGACGCGCCGACGCGCCGACGCGCCGACAAGCCTCACGGGTCTGTTCGCCGCGCCGGGCCCATCGCACCACCTCAACCGCTGGCGAACTTGTCGGCGTCCGCCCCAGTGCCGCTAATCTACGCCGGTGACGGTCGACGCCTCGGTCGACCAAAATCGCCGCCGCCGTCACTGATACCGCGCTTCGAGTCCTATCAGGCAGTGTCGGTCCGTCCCGGACGGTTTGACAGTTCCAATTCGCGGCTTTGGCTTGCGCCTTTTCGCAAGGGAATGGTCGACGCGATCGAGGTCGGTGCCTGCTGCTGGAGGTCTGAGACCAAGGAGTCAATGTCGCCGGTAAGGTCTGCTCGGGCGACGCGGTCCAGCCCGGCGACTTCGACCAGGGTCGTGCCGCCGTCACGACGCGCACGGACCCAGACTCGTCGTGGGTGGATGCTGAGGGACAGCATTAGTCCCAGCACGCCGATCGAGGTGCCCCATAGGGGTACCAACATGCCTGGTGAGGACGCGATGCGCAGCCGCGCGAATTGCCTGACCCCTGAGAACTCCACGGTGCCACGGCCCTCGGGCAGCTCGATTTCCTGTCCCGGCGACAGGTTGATCCGGTACGGCGTCCCGTCGGCGTTGGTCATCTGTGTGAGGTCCGACTTGTCCAGGACGAACACCGACTGCGGTGTGCCGTCGTCGAGCCCGAGCCGGCCGTAGTACCCGAACAGTCCCAGGTTGGGGTTGGCCGCAGCGGGGAACGCCGACACGGGCGCGGCTCCACCGACGGTGACGGCCGTGGGCAGGAAGAAGCCCTGGAAGCCGAGCTCGTCGGGACCTGCATCAGGCACCTTGAGGACGCCGTTGGAGGTGTAGGTCGCGTCCTCGGGCAGGAACGGGACCGCGCCCTCGAAGGCCACCTCGCCGTTGCCGTCGGTGACCTTGATGATCGGGGCGTACCCCTGACCGACCAGGAAGACCGACGTGCCGTCAATGGTGAGCGGGCGGTTCACCTCGATGTCGAAGGTCTTCTCGGGTTCGCCGGGCGCCGGGGTGTAACGCCCGCTGGCGTTGAACGAACGGGGTGCTCCGCGCTGCGGCCCGGTCATCTGAAAACGGGCGTCGAACTCGTCGAGACTGAGAGCGAACGGCGGCATGTCCTCGTTCTCGAACAGTGCACCGGGGGTGAACTCGTCGTACTGGGTCAGGTCGTTGGAGAACCCACTGCCCTCGGTGACGATCGCGAAGCCGCGATAGCCGAATAGTCCCCCGCCGGCAACACCGACCAGCACCACGACCAGGCAGATGTGGAACACCAGATTTCCGGCCTCGCGCAGGTATCCGCTCTCGGCGCGCACCTCGTGGCCCACGACGTCGACTCGGGCCCGCCGTCGGCGAAGCACCGTCCTGGCCGCGGCGACCACGTCGTCGGGCTCGGCGTCGGTGTGCCACTGCCGAGACTCCGGGAGCCGCGTGAGATTGCGGGGAGCCTTGGGCGGTCTGGCTCGCAGCGCCCGGTAGTACACCGCCACCCGGGGCAGGATGCAGCCGACCAGCGAGATCATTAGCAGCAGGTAGATCGCGCTGAACCATGGCGAGGAGTAGACCGAGAAGATGCCCAGCGCGTCCAGCCACGGCGACAGGTCGGGGTTGCGCAGACGGAACGTCGAGTAGGCCTGGGAGTCCACACCCCGCTGGGGCACCAATGACCCGGGGATGGCCGCCACGGCGAGCAGCAGGAGCAGGAACAGTGCCGTGCGCATCGAGGTGAGCTGACGCCAGGCCCACCTGAGCGTCTCGCGCCGTGAGAGCGGTGGCGGGCTGGGGCTCGTCACGCGGTCTCCATCCGGGAAGAGAACCGCCGCGGCACGGATCGACGCGGCGACTTACTCACTCTACAACGCGTAGAATGACGGTGTGCCGGGTAGTTCCCCGGTGCGCGTGGGACTTTGAGTCGGAGCCGGGAGGTGGCGATGTCGCACAGCGCTCACCGCCGGCGCACCCTCGCGGGACATCGGCACGCCCGGCGCGAGCGCCGTGCAGGCTGGGTCATCGTGCTTGCCGTCATGGTGGTGGGTGGGCCGGCCCTGCCGCTCGGCGCTGGCCCTCGACCCGCGATGGCGCCCACCGCGGTCTCCGGTGCCGGTGAGCCGGGAGCGGTCTCGCGGGAACCGGCAGGCCCGTCGACCAGTGCCCCGTCCGCGACGCCGCGGCCGAGTGTGGTCGAGCCGACCGGGATCGGCATCCCCGATGCCGGATCGGGCCGCTTCCAGGCAGCCGCGGGATCGTCGCGACGGGTCGGGAACGGTGCGCATGTTCTTGCCTACCGGGTCGAGGTCGAGCAAGGGCTGCCGTTCGAGGCGTCGGACTTCGCCGCCGCGGTGGACCGAACCCTTCAAGACGATCGCGGTTGGGGAGGCGTCGACGGCGTCGCGCTACGCCGGACGCCGACGGCCAGGACCCGTGTCGTGCTCGCCTCTCCCCGGACCACCGACCGGCTCTGTGCGCCGTTGAGGACTCGCGGACGAGTCTCGTGCCGCAACGGCTTCGACGTGGTGGTCAACGCCCGTCGCTGGGCCAAGGGTGCGCGCAGTTACGGGACCGACCTGGCCGGCTACCGGACCTATCTGGTCAACCACGAGATGGGCCATCGCCTCGGTCGACGCCACGTCTCGTGCCCGGCGCCGGGACAGCCGGCGCCGGTGATGCTCCAGCAGACCAAGGGGCTGCAGCGGTGCCGGCCCAACCCGTGGCCGTGACGACCACTCTTCCGCCCCCGCTCGACCGACTTCACGGATGGACCCTCGATGACGATCTTCGACGTACTGACCATGTTCGCGATGCTGTTCGCGATCTTCGGCGCACTGCTCGGCCTGATCTGGCTCGGGATGAGGTCCAACGGAGAGGAGTGAGCACCCCGGGGCCGCGACCGCCCGTGAGCAGATGGGTCAGAGCCACCTCATCGGGTTCACGACGTTCCCGTCCTCGAGCACCATCAGGTGCAGGTGGCACCCGGTGGAGTACCCGGTCGTTCCGGCGTAGCCGATCGTCTGGCCCCTGCGTACCTTCTGCCCGACCCTGACGATCGAGCGAGCCAGGTGGTTGTAGGTGGTGGCGACGCTGGTCCCGCGCTTGCGTCCGTGGGACAGGATCACTCGGTTGCCGTACGCGGTGTTGAAGTACCGCTCGAGGACGCGGCCGGTGGCGGCAGCCTTCACCGGCGATCCGCACGGGGCCCGAAAATCGGTCCCGTCGTGAAGCTTGCGGACCTTGAGGATCGGGTGCAGTCGCATCCCGTACGGCGACGTAATGAAGCTCGACACCGGGTAGATAAGAGCGCTGTCGTCTCCCGACGGCGCTGAAGAGTCGTCGCGCTGACGGGGCGGTGCCGGCGCGGCGGCGTCGTCTCGGCCGGCTCCGGTGCCGGCTTTGGCGCGCGCGCGGTCACGGCGACGCTTCGCCTCCTGGCGGGCCTCCTCGGCCGCCTCGGCGCGGGCGATCGCCCTGAGCTTGGTGCTGACCCGGGTGCGCTCACCCTCCAGGCGCCCAAGCTCGGCCAGGTCGGCCTGCCGCAGACTCTCGGCCTTGGTCCGCGCCGACGACGCGTCGGCGACCAGGACGCCGACCGCGGACGTCTGACGCTCGGCGGCGGCTTCGAGCCGCCTCCGGAGCGCGAGGTTGTCTGCTGCGCGGCCCCGTTGGGCGGCGACCTCGTCGCGCGCCGACTCGACCTTGTCCTGGGCCATCTCCAGCATGATCCGAGCAGCATCGAGCCGGTCCATCGTGGCCAGCTGGGCATCTGCGACCGACGTGCCCAGCATCATCTGCTCGTTGAACTCCAACGGGTCCGACCCACTGAGCAGGGCGGCCATCGCCCGAAGGCCCGGGTCGCCCTGCTCCAGGGACGTCAGTGTCTGCTGCTTGACCGTGCGCTCAGAGCCCTCGAGCTGCCGACGACCGGCTCGCAGGTCCCGGCGCGCCGTGATCAGCGTGCGCTGGGCCACGCCGAGACGGCGAGCCATCTCCTGGTCCTGGGCCGCCGCAGAAGCCAGCTGGCCACGGGTCCGGGTCAAGGTGGTCTGCGCGGCCGTCAGCTGGCCTTGAACCCGGTCGAGGGCGGCACTGGCCCGCGCCAGCCCCTTGCTGGACTCGTCGATGCTCTGCTGGGCACCCGAGATCTGCCCCGACAAGGACCGCCGCCGCTGCTCGAGGCGGTCCTCGTCGGCAGCCGGGGACGGGGGTGCGAGGGTGAGGACGAGCGTCGCGCAGACGCCGGTCGTGGCCAGGGTGAGTCGGGTGCGAGCAGCACGGATCATCGGCACAAACCTTCACGACCGGGGGAGACAGTAGTTCTACGCTATGTCAAAATAACCCGATCGAGCTCGGGGCGCGCACGTTGTTCTACATCCGGTAGAGGACGGGCTTCATGGTCGGCTTCGATGACCTAGGCTCTGATCAGACCAACGGCGGGGAGGAACGCGTGCGTCAGGTGGGAGAGCTCGAGGCGGCCGTGATGGCCGAGGTCTGGAAGCACGACCGCCCGGTGACGGTCTGGGAGCTGGTCGAGGCGCTCGCGAGCGAGCGAGATCTGGCCTACACCACCGTCATCACCATCACTGAGCGACTCCGCGCCAAGGGCCTCCTGGGCCGCGAGCGGGTGGGCCGGTCGTTCCAGTACACGGCCGTGGTGAGCGGTCAGCAGTACGCCGCCGGTCGGATGAGCGACGTGCTCGACACCGCCACCGACCGGCACGGTGCCCTTCTTCACTTCGCCGGGCAGCTCAGCGCCGAAGAGGTCGCCGAACTCCGGGCGGCACTGGACGGCCCGGACCAGCCGCCGGCCGACGGTTCCTGATGATCGTCGCCGGCGCGCTCGCGCTCTACGCCGTCCTGGTCGGGACGGTCGGGAATACCAAGCTCGCAGGCGCCGCCTGGCCGGCTCGCCACCCGCGCGCAGCGGTGACGATCTGGCATTCGGCGGCCGCGGGATGCGTCCTCGCCGTCGCTGCAGCCCTGATGCTCACCGCACATGACCTGACCGAGCACGGCTTGGTATGGCTCATTTGTGCGCGACCCAACGCGGTGCACTCGATGTATAGCGGTGGGTTGACCCTGGGGCCGGGTTGGAACTTCACCGGCCTGCTGCTGGTAGCGGCAGTGATCTACCTGGCAGCTACGGCCGCGGTGCGGCTGAGTCGGGACAGGCGCCGACGCAACCTGTGCCTCAGTGGCCAGACCGAGCCGTCGGACCCGCACCTGGGCGAGGACGTGCGCGTGGTGCGTGACCCCGCAGCCTTGGTCTACTGTCTTTCCGCACCGCCCCGCGCGCGTCCCATCGTCGTCAGCACCGGTGCGTTGGCCGCGCTGGGGGCTCCGGGTGTGATGGCTGCGATCGAGCACGAGCGTGCCCACCTCAGTCAGCGGCACCATCTTTCGGTGCTGGTCGCCGATCTGGTGCGCGGGCTCACCTCGAAGGTGGGGCTGATGAAGTCCTACTCGCTGCAGGTTCGGCGACTGTGCGAGATGGCCGCCGACGATGCCGCCTCCCATCCGTGCGGCGGTCGCACGGTGGCCCGCGCACTCCTCGACCTCAGCGATGGACCCCTGCGTTCGCAACCAGTTGCCGTGCTGGGCGTGGTGGGGACGGCGACCGGGGAGAGGATTCGACGCCTCATCGCTGGCTGCGGTGACAGCCACGCAGACCGGGTCCGGGTGCGCCGAACTGCTCGATGGGTCGGTCTGGCCGTGGCCGCCCTGCCGTTCGTCGTCGCAATGGCTCCGGCCCTCGCCGTGATCGGTACCGTCCACTGAATCTCGGCTTGCTTACTGTTCACTAATCGCTGTATGGTCAGCGTGTGCTGACCATTGCTTCGCGCCTCGACGTCATGGCCCGGCTCGGCAGGGCGATGGCCGATCCGACGCGGTCCCGCATCCTGCTGAGCCTGCTCGACGCGCCGGGATATCCCGCCGAGCTGGCCCGCGATCTGGACCTGACGCGTTCGAATGTGTCCAACCATCTGTCGTGCTTGCGCGGGTGCGGCATCGTCGTCGGAGCTCCCGAGGGTCGCCAGACGCGCTACGAGATCGCCGACGCCCACGTCGTGCGAGCTCTGGACGAGCTGGTGCGAGTCGTGCTGGCCGTCGACGACGGTCAACCGTGCGCCGACGACGACTGCGACGTGCCGACCTGCTGTGCCCCCATCGACGAGGAGACCCACCCATGAGCGACGCCTGCTGCGGGTCCGATGACGATCTGACCGGCTCGACCTCATGCTGTGGGCCCGGGGAGTCGTGCGACGACCACGATGCCGACCACCACGAGGAGTACACCCCGTGGTTCCAAGACCGCGGTCTGGCGCTGCCTGCCCTGTCGGGGGTGTTCCTGGTCCTGGGCTATGCCCTGGAGCTGACCGCCGGTGACGCCGCAGCGAACGGCGCCTGGGTGCTGGGGATCTTGGCCGGCGGCTGGACGTTCGTGCCGAGCACGCTGCGCCGCCTGCGCAGAGGCAAGATCGGCGTCAGTCTGTTGATGACGATCGCCCTGGTCGGGGCGATCGCCCTCGCCCGGGTCGGCGAAGCCGCCGCACTGACGTTCCTGTTTTCCATCGCCGAGGCATTGGAGGACCGCGCGATGGACCGTGCCAAGCATGGACTCAAGGCGCTTCTGTCACTCATCCCCGACACCGCCAGAGTTTCCCAGCTCGGCTGTGACGTCGTCGTCAAGACCGCCGACGTCCGGGTCGGCGACATCTTGGTGATCGGTGCTGGCGAGCGCGTCGCGACCGACGGCGAGATCGTCACCGGCCGCAGCAGCATCGACACCTCGGCGGTGACCGGAGAGTCGATCCCAGTCGAAGTCGGCCCGGCCGATCAGGTTCCCGCCGGTTCGATCAACGGCACCGGCACCATCCGAGTCCAGGCAGTTGCTGCCGGGCGCGATAACTCACTGACCACCATTGTCCGTCTCGTCCAGGAAGCCCAAGCCCGCAAGGGCGACCGTGCGCGGCTGGCCGACCGGATCGCGCGCCCGCTGGTGCCGGCGGTCCTGATCGTGTCTGCACTGATCGTCGCCTTCGGTTTCGCCGTCGGCGAGCCCGGGTTGTGGCTCGAGCGCGCCCTGGTGGTGCTGGTCGCCGCGTCTCCGTGCGCGCTGGCGATCGCTGTGCCGGTCACGGTCATCTCCTCCATCGGCGCGGCAAGCAAGTTCGGCGTCGTGATCAAGTCCGGAGAGGCCTTCGAGCAGCTCGGCGGCATCGGCCGGGTCGCGTTCGACAAGACCGGCACGCTGACCCGCAACAAGCCTGAGGTCGTGGACGTGAGGACCACCGCAGGCTTCGCCCGAGACGAGGTGCTGCTCCTAGCAGCCTCGCTCGAGGCCAGCAGCACGCACCCGCTGGCGGCGGCCTTCCTCGCCCAGGTGCCCGCCCCGCGGGACGCGGACGACGTGCACGAGGAGCCGGGGCGTGGTCTGAGCGGGTCGGTCGCGGGACGTCAGGTCAGGGTCGGCAGCCCACGCTGGCTGCCGGTAGACGCTCTCGACGACGACGTGGCGACGATGACGTCGCAGGGTATGAGCATCGCCGCCGTCGAGGTCGACGGTCACCTGGCCGGCGTCGTCGGCATCCGTGACGAGCTCAAGCCCGAAGCGTCGGCAGCGGTGGCCCAGCTGCACGCGGACGGCATCGAGACGGTCATGCTGACCGGCGACAACTCCCGCACCGCACATGCGCTGGCCGCAGAGGTCGGGATCACCGACGTCCGTGCCGAGCAGATGCCCGGCGACAAGTCGGCCGCGATCGAGGCCCTGTCCCGCACGCGCCCGACCGCGATGGTTGGCGACGGCATCAACGACGCCCCCGCCCTGGCCGCTGCCACCGTCGGGATCGCGATGGGCGCCACCGGCACCGCGGCCGCGGTGGAGTCAGCCGACGTCGCGTTCACCGGCAACGACTTGCGGCTCATCCCGCAGGCTCTGGCACACGCCCGACGCGGACGCCGAATCATGACCGGCAACATCGTCTTGGCGCTGCTGATCATCGTCGTGCTGTTCCCGCTGGCCCTGTTCGGTGTGCTGGGGCTCGCCGGCGTGGTGCTGGTGCACGAGGTGGCCGAGGTCGTCGTGATCCTGAACGGTCTGCGTGCTGCCCGCGCTCCGCGACGCGAGCTCGCCCCGATCCGGTCTGCGACCATCACCCCTCCGCGCCAGTCCGTCTCGGCGTGAGGCTCCGGCCAGGGCTCGCACCCCTTCCCGTGGGGCTCGGGCCCGGCCGATCGATCGGGTCGACAGCCATTAGCTGACACCCGGCCCACTCCGCCGCGCCCCGTCCACGACGTGCGGCCCGTGAGTCGCTGCCGAGTGGGAAGAGTTGACCGTCTGTTCGCCGCCGGCCGAGGCCTGATCTGACCTGACCGTAGGTACGACTCTTCTGCGCCAGCATGAGCACATCAGGTCTCCACAGCTGTGCCTGGGGCGGCCGACGGAGCCGGAACGGACCGCCCCCGCGGCAGAGCCCGGCCGCAGGTCCCTCAGCTGCGACCCCGGCGGTCCGGTTGCGCCGAGGAGGTTAGATCCCGATCTGGTAGCCCGAGACCCAGCTGCGGACACCGAACACGAACGTCTCCCACAGACCGGTCGCCAAGGCGATGCCGACGGCGACGAGCATTGCCCCGCCGAGCAGGTTGATCGTGCGGCGGTGACGCCGCGCCCACGCCGAGGCACCCATCGCCCGGTCCGACAGGGCGCCGGCGATCAGGAAGGGCACGCCGAGACCGAGGCTGTAGGCCAGGGCGAGCAGCGCGCCTCGTCCTGCAGTCGCCTCGGTGGAGGACAGCGCGAGGACCGCGGTCAGGGTCGGACCCAGGCAGGGGGTCCATCCGAGCGCGAATGTCCCTCCCAGGACGGGTCCGGCCAGCAGGCCGACGCGGGGCGCGGCGTGGATTCGCACCTCCCGTTGTGCCCACCGCAGATGGCCCATGAACACCAGGCCGAGGGCGATCGTGATGAAGCCGAGGACGATGTTCATGGGCCGTTGGTAGGCCAGGAGTTGGTATCCGATGGCGCCGAACAAGGTCCCGAACGAGATGAACACCGCCCCGAAGCCCGCGACAAACAGAGCGGTTCCGGCCAGGACGCGGGCGCGGCTCGCCGTGCCGGCGTCGACCCCACTTAAACCGGTCGCGTAGGACAGGTAGCCCGGTAGCAAGGGGATCACGCACGGTGAGAAGAACGAGACCAGCCCGGCCAGGATCGCGACGGGGATCGCGATCAGGAGCGAGCCGCTGATCGTCGCCGAGGCGAACCAGTCACCCATAGATATTTCCGGAAGCTGTCTGTCGTCGACGCTCGGACCGTCGGGTCAGGGGTGTGAGAGCCACGCCGGCTGCCCCGGCCGCGACCAGCAGTCCCTGGATCAGTCCGCCCCAACGCACAGCGGGGGTGACGCCCTCGGCCAGGGTGACCGAGAGGGACAGGTAGGCCGGCCTCTGGGTAGGGGCGCGGGCGATCACGTCCCCGTGTGCGTCGATGACCCCGCTGATGCCGTTCGTGGAGGGGACGGCGACGTCACGTCCGGCTTCGATCGCTCGCAGCCGGCTGATCTGCCACTGCTGGGCCGGTTGGGCGGTTCCGGTGAAGCTGGCGTTGCTGGTCTGGACCACGAGGAGCTGCGCGCCGGCACTGATCAGGTCCCGGACAACGTCGTCGTGTGCCACGTCCCAGCAGAGCATGTCGCCAACCGAGACACCGCCTAGGTCGACCACGTTGGAGGTCGTGCCTGGCACCATGTCGCGGGGGACGTCGCGGTCGAAGCGCGGGACGATATTGCCCAGTGCCTGGCGGAACGGCACGTACTCACCGAACGGCACCAGGTTCTGCTTCAGGTAGATCCCGCCGGGACCGTCGGGAGTCCACGCGATGCCGGCGTTGCGCGCGGTCGCGTCAGTCGGGCCGTCCAGGATGGCGCCGACCAGGATGGGTGCGCCGACCTCGGTGGCAGCAGCTGACAGTCGGCTGCCGGTGACCCCGCTGACCAGCGGGTCGGTGTCCAGGCTGTTCTCCGGCCACAGGACCAGGTCGGGCGCCGGTTGGGTCCCGGCGGCGACCGCGCGGGCCAAGCGTCTGGTCGCCTCCAGGTGCATCTCGAGCACCCGCCCTCGTGGCCATGGCTCGAAGAGCACGGGCACGTCTCCTTGAACCACGGCGATCTGCTTGGAACCGGTTGCGCCGGCTGGGCCGGTCGGCAGGACCGCCCCGAGGGATACGGTGGCGAGGACCGCGGCCGCCGAGGCGACGACCGCGGTTCGGGTGCGGTGACCGAGCGCGAACGTCAGGGCTGATGCGAGCGCGACGACGAGGGCGGACATCGCGGGGACACCGACGATCCGAACGTAGGACTCCAGGGGCGTGTCCAGCGCGCTGTATCCCAGGCGCGCCCAGGGGAAGCCTCCGAAGGGAATGCTGCCTCGGACCCACTCGCTCAGCACCCACGCAGCCGGCACCCACACCGGCCACCACCGGAGCACCAGCACCAAGCGCACGGTCAGCACGCTCACGCTGACCAGCAGGATCTGCGCGACGACCAGGCCGACGAAGGCGCCGTCGCTGACCACGCGCATCCACCACAGTGTCGGCACCAGGAAGGTCGCGGCGAAGAGCGCCGCAACGCCGGTGGCGGCGGCGATGGTGGCCTCGCGGACCGTGGCGGTTCGAAGGACCACCAGGAGGGCGGTGGTTCCGAGCACCGGCGCAGCCGGGACCTGCAAGGGGGCGAATGCGGCCGCGCAGAGCGCCCCGGCCGAACCGGCCCCGACCAGCACCCCGGCCCACGAGGCCCGGCGCCCGGCACGTGCTAGGCGGGTCAAGGAGGTGGCGACACTGTCTGCACGCTCTGCCAGCGTCGTCACGTTCGGCCCTGGCGGCGACCGGCCAGGAGGCTGTCTGCGACGATGAGGATGACCGCGCCGGTGATGAGGACGTCGGCGAGGTTGAAGGTGGCGAACCACCCGGTGTGGAAGTAGTCGGTGACGACGCCGTCACCTGCGCGGTCCAGCACGTTCGCGGCCGCACCGGCGATCAGCGCGGTGAACCCGGTGCGGGCGATGGCCCCATTCTGGGGTGTGCTCCACACCGCGTAGACGCCGATCGCGACGGTGATCGCCCCCGTGGCCAGGGTGATGACGCCGCGAGGCAGGTGCGACCCCATCCCGAAGGCGATGCCGGGGTTGTACCCCAGGCGCAGCTCCAGTGGCCCCAGGTCGATGCTCGCGGTGCCAGACAACAGTTGCTCCACGACCACGTTGAACACCAGGGCGAGCGTGGTCAGGCCCACCGCCGCGACCATCACGGTGACCCCGCGACGGGTCGCGGTGTGGTCGTGGTCAAAGTCGCGCGGGGTGTGCAGGTCGGCTCGGGGGTCACTCACCGGGCGCCTCGGCCAGGACGTCGTCGACAAGGCCGGTGAGAGTGGATTCTTCGACCTCGTCGAGGATGCGCGCGGCGACCCGACCGTCGCGATCGATGATGTAGGTCGTGGGGACCGCCATCGCCGGAAGGGTATTGGAGAATCCGAGGAGCTGCTGGCTCGAGGGGTCCGAGATCGACGGGTAGGGGACGTCGAGCTTGTCGGTGAACGCCTTGGATGCCGTCGCCTCCTCACGGACCGCGATCCCCACGAACTGCACCCCCCTGTCCTGGGTGGCTCGGGCAACCTTATTCAGTACCGGCGCCTCGCGGCGGCACGGTGGGCACCACGACCCCCACACGTTGACCACGAGCACCTTGTCTGCGTAGCTGGCGGTGTCCAGGGGTCTGCCATCCAGGTCGGTCCCGGTGATCCTGGGTGCGTCCTTGCGTTCGGCGGCTGCGACCGTGGTGATGGTCCCGTCGCCGGAAACGAAGCCAGCGCCACCGGTCGCGGGTGCAGCAGAGGTGGACTCGCGTTCGGCGTCGGGGACGCAGCCGGCCAGGACCAGCGCCAGCAGCACGGCCGCGACAACGCTCGGTGCATGTCGGCGGCTCATCGGGGGTGCCCAGTGCGCACAGCGACAAGGATCAACCCGGTGACCATGGCCGCGAGCACGACGCCCAGAAGCAGCAGGTACGCCATGTCACCGTCGGCTACTGCGACCTGCCGCGCAGCATCGGGCGCCGCCTGGTCATTGCGGCCCGAGACATCGCCTGCCGTCGGGGAAGGTCGAGGCGCCGACGGTCCCGCCGCGGCCACCTGGAAGGGGACCTGCCCCGTGGCGGGGTGACCGTCTGCGCTGACTGCGCGGTAGGAGACGACGTACCGGCCCGTGTCATCGGTCGAGGTCACGGTCGCGGTCGCGGTCGCGGTCGCGGTGCGCACCGTGCTTCCGACGACCCGGCTCTGCTCGGTCGGAACCAGTGTTCCATCGGGTCGCTGCACGATGACGGTGACGTCCGATGAGACCGGATCGGCAAAGCGAAGTGTGACTTGGTCGGGCACCGAAGCCCTTGCGGCGCCGATGGTGGGCACGGATTCGACCAGCGCCGTGTCGGCGCGCGCCGACGTAGTCCAAAGCACCGAGCACGTCGCCACCGTGGCTGCGGTCACCGCGGCGGTGAGGACGCGGTTCATGTGCCCTCACCGCCGGTGGTGGTGCCGCGTCGGCGGTACCGGCGCAAGGCGACCGGGGCAGTCAGCGCGGCAGCGGCGACGAACAGGAGACCTGAGCCGACCCAGATGCCGGTGGTGTACGCCGAGTTGTCCGGCGCCGGTGAGGCTGTCGCGGAGTCACCAGATGCAGAGCTGGCGACGGTGGGGGAGGGGGGAGTCGCCGTCGGCGCGATGGTGGGCGACCTTGGCGCTGGCGCCGGTGCGGGTGCCTGGGCGACCGGGTCCGTGGACGAGAAGGTGAAGGTTCCCGAGATTGCGTGCCCGTCGGACGACACTACCCGCCAGGTGACGTCATACCGGCCTGGCTCAAGCGTCGCAGGCAGGGGCCGGGTGACCAAGGTTCCCTCGGTGCTGGCTTGTGCGGCGGGAAGGTCGACTCCTGCGGTGGAGACGGCGACGGTCGGCGCGGTGGGCACGACCTCCTCGCTGAATCGCAGGCGGATCTCCGTGGGGGCGGTATCGATGGTGGAGTCGGCGGCGGGGGAGGAGGAGACCAGTGAGTCGTGGGCTGATGCGGTGGGAGCAGGAACCAGCAGGAGGATCGCGGTAGCGACGGCTCCGACCAGCGCCCACCGGTGGGTGGGGACAGGCATGCAGAACTCCGGGATGGCCGCGCAGGACGCAGCCGGACGTTGGGTGGCCAGGGGTGTTAGGTACCGCGCAGCGTCGGCGGCGCCCGCGTGGACCACGCGGATGCAGCGATCGCACCAGGGGCCCTGAGGGCCCACCGCGTGGGCAGCGAGGGCCTGGGCATCGCGGGGGGCGGAACCGGGTCGCTCGTGCGTACGAGACGAGTTGCTGCGCACAGCGTGTGCTCTGCCAAGGAGCTGTTGTCGACCCGGACCACTCCGATGGACAGGGCGGCAATGGCCAGGTGCCAAACGGTGACGCCGACCTCGGCATTCAGCTGCCCGGACTCGGTGACCACGCACCACAGATGGAACAGGCCTTGGCCCACTAGCGCAGCTGCCAGCACGACGCTGAGACCTCGCCCCGGGCGCCGACGGCGATACAGCAGGGGGAGGAGCACCGACCAGGCCGGTCCGACGAGCCACGCGGCCGACCCGGGCAGTGACATCAGGAGCAGTGCGCTTGTCGACAGTGCGGCCATCGCGCCCCCAGCGATGAGCGCGCGACATTGCCGCTGGGCTGGGCCGGGTTCGCGCACCAGCGGCTGTGTCGTGACGGTGGTCGAGGCAGCGTCCTCGTGACGGCCGGCAGGTAGTTCTGTCCAGCCCTCTGCCCTCACCGGGGCGCCGCAGCCATTGGACGGTTCGATGACGCGAGCGCAACGGCGTGGAGGTCGTCTTGGCAGCATCGATCGTCGCCCTACTTGGAGTAGGAGTGCAGGCCGGGGACGAAGAGGTTGACGCCGACGTAGTTGAACATGAAGGTGGCGAAG
>NZ_JBMGQR010000089.1:0-15791 GCF_049059935.1 Solicola agrisoli
CGGCGAAGCTGACTGACGACCCTCACGTGCTGCGGTTCATCCCGGTCCGCGAGTCCACGAAGGCCGAGGTCGACCAGCTCGTCGACGAGATCGTCACGACAGCCGACGCGCACCGCGGGGCCGTCGGTGTCAACGGGATGCCCGACACCTGCTTTCACGAGGTCAAGGACCTCGCCACGAGCCCCGGCGCCCACCACAGCCCCCACAGCCCGCGGACCGCCGCAGCGTCGAGCACACCGTCCTCGCCGACGACCGCCCGGCAGCCCGAGAGCGCCCCCGAGGAGCCGGTGTGGCGCTGGCAGGGGCCGCAGACGTGGCCGCCCCCGCCGCCGGGGTGGTCTCCGCCTGCCGGGTGGAAGCCCGACCCGTCGTGGCCGCCGGCACCCGCCGGTTGGCAGTTCTGGACGCGCCCCGACGGCGCCGGCGACCAGACCACGTTCCCGGAGGCGGATGCTGAGCAGCCCACGGCCGGGCGCCGGGCGGCCGCACCGTCTGCGGAGGAGCCGCCCGCCCCCACCAGCTACCAGGGTCGCCGCGTCGCCCAGCCGACCGAGGAGACGACACCCGGTGCGGCCGCAGCGGAACCGGGTGTCGTCACCGACGCCAACCCAGGCGACGGGGGGCCCACGTCCGCTGCGGCGCCTGTGGCCGCGAGTGGCCCAGCTTTGGCGGCTCCGGCCGGTCCGACCCGGACCGCACCGCCTCCGCCCCTGCCGCCGATGGACGTCGAGGTCGGCCTGTTCGGCGCCCGCGGCAAGGCCAAGGAGCTCGGACGCCAGGTCCAGGATCTCCACGCCCAGAAC
This sequence comes from Solicola agrisoli, assembly GCF_049059935.1. NCBI lineage: Bacteria > Bacillati > Actinomycetota > Actinomycetes > Propionibacteriales > Nocardioidaceae > Solicola > Solicola agrisoli. Next base: position 804 of record NZ_JBMGQR010000089.1, read on the forward strand.
GCCCAGCTCCGCCACGACCTCGAACGCCTCGGCGCCCTCGACGTCGTCGAGTTGGAGAACCGGCGCCGACACCTCACCGAGACCATCGCGGCCGAGCAGGGCCAGGCGGCAGAGGCCGACCGGCAGGCGCGTGCCACTGCGAGGGAGGCCGCTGAGGCCGAGCAGCGCGCTCTGGCCGAGGTGCGCGCCGAGGCCGCGAAAATCCGCGCGGCGTTGGTTGTGACCCGCGACGACGTCGTCCTGCAGGAGGTCGGCGTCTACGACTACCCCCACCCCTTGGACGACTCGGTCGCCTTCAAGGCCGAGCTCGAGCGCGTCAAGGACCGCATCAAGACCATGAACCGCAAGGACGGCGGCGCCGTGCTCGCGACCACCGGGTTCACCATGAACGGGTCGGTCACCCAGGGCCGCAAGATGGTCCGTGAGTTCTCCAAGCTCCTGCAGCGCGCCTACAACAACGAGGCCGACAACCTCGTGCGTTCCATGCGCCCCTACAAGCTCGACTCCGCCCGCGACCGCCTGTCCAAGTCCCGCCAGACCATCGAGCGTCTGGGGCAGTCCATGGACATCCACATCTCCGCGGAGTACCACCGCCTGCGCCTGACCGAGCTCGAGCTGACCGCCGACCACATCAACAAGCTCGCCGAGGAGAAGGAACGCGAACGCGAGGAACGCTCCCGCCTGCGCGAGGAGCGCAAGGCCCAGGCCGAGCTCGACCGCGAACGCGAACGCCTCGCCAAGGAACAGCAGCACTACCTCAACGCCCTGGCCAAGCTCGAAGCCGCCGGCAACACCGACGGCCTCCAAGACCTCCGCGACCGCCTCGCCCAGATCGGCCAGGCCATCGAGGACGTCGACTTCCGCGCCGCGAACGTCCGTGCCGGTTACGTCTACGTCATCTCCAACCTCGGCTCCTTCGGCGAGCGGATGGTCAAGGTCGGCATGACCCGCCGCCTGGAGCCCCTTGACCGCGTCCGCGAGCTGTCGGACGCCTCGGTGCCGTTCAACTTCGACGTCCACGCGATCCACTTCTCCAACGACGCGGTCGGCGTCGAGGCCGAGCTCCACCGCCGCCTCGCCGCCCAGCGCGTCAACCGCGTGAACCACCGCCGCGAGTTCTTCTACGCCACCCCCGCCGAGGTCCGCGATCTCCTCGCCCAGGTCACCGGCAACCGCTGGAGTACACCGACACCCCCGAGGCCGCTGAATACCACCAGTCGACCAACGCCGACGCTCGTGCGACCACAGTCACAAGTGCGCGCGAATTGAGGAGCGAAAACCTATGACGTCGCCAGACACTCCCACGCCCCGTTGGCGCGACAGCTTCCAGGTCCGGGCGGGAGTTCTGTTGATCGGGGCACTCGCAACCACCTTCGCGCTGTTTCGTTGGGTGGTTACAGATCCCGACCTGACGCTCCGGTACCTACAGGCGTTGGTCTGGCCAGTCGTGATCTTGGTCGGTCTCAGCCTCTTCAGGCGACCACTCGAAAGAAAGCTCAGCGACCTCTTGCAGATGGACGTTCTCGGCACATCGGCGAGGTTCGCCACGTCGCGGACCGAGGACTTCGCCCGCGATGTCGCTCCGGATCTCGACGCACTGCTCGGCGTGGGCGAAGAATCCTCGTCGTCGACTGCAGCAGAGAATGTCTTGAGTGCCGATCCTGTGCCCATTCAAGAGGCGGGGGCCGACGGGGATCTCGATTCGGCGGGACGCGACGAAATTGAGAAGCCGGTGCATGACGGCTCTCCGGTGCCAGCAGGTGCGGCGGAGGGTGAGCATGAGAATGGTGATTCCGATTCCCCACCGTCGGCAGAGGCTGCGCCTAAGCCGAAGGCAACTCGGACCGCGTCAAGCCGCGTGATTGCTGACGACGAGGCGATCGAGCAACTGCTCCTCCTTCAGGCAGAACTCCTGGGAATGGGGCCCTCTGAAAGGACCAAGTTCGAAAGGCTCGTGTCTACCGACCCGGGCGGGGCAGCGAGGCGGGTCTTCGAGTTCCTTCTCAACGACACCCGGTCCGCCAAGGACATGCCTGGAAGAAGCCGGGCGCGCGCGAAGACGGACTTCGCCAGCGTCGAGCGGATCGTCCAGAAGAGCGCCGAATGGGGTTATGACCTCGCGCGCGCAGGCCATCCCAAGAGGACGCCGGACATCGAGCGTGATGACACGGGATGGCGTATTTCCACGGAGGTCCCGCCGGCGGAAACCCCTGTCGAAACCCCGTCGTTGGCAGTCAGACTGCGGAAGGCGCAGCGACTCGAGGAGGAGATCAAATCGCTCGAGAAGCGGCACCGGTACGGTCCGCTGAGCATCATGTCCATGCCGGGCGATGCCGAAGCGGAGCGGCTGAAGGACTTCAAGAAGCGCCTGGCTGTGCTGGACCCGACATCGCCGTACGCGGACTGACGGTCAGCCCCGCCGTTGTTGCGGTCGATTTGGTGACGAGGTCCGTCAGGCGCTCGTCCGGTTCGGCAGCGCCATCGCAGTTGCAGCGCCCCTCCAAGGGTGGACGACACCGCTGAGCTCGGGGAGCTGACGCACCCGTGGCTGCGGGTCCGCGGCAGGGGCGGTGACCCCCGCAGGACCTAACGTGGCGTTCCCGCCGTACCTAGACCGAGGGGGCCAGCAGTGACTCTCGACGGCCCGTTCGCGCACTACCCGGCCAAGCCCGACGAGGTCGCTGGCACCGCCGCGGACCTTACCGGCGCAGCCGGCGGGTTCGATCGAGTCGGTTCGGCAGCCAGGTCGGGTGCGCGACGAGCGGCGGCCCACACCAATGGCAGTCTTCGGTCACCAGCCGCGGCGGTCGCCGAACCGGTCGTCGCAGCCAGTGCGGAGCTGCGTGACGCCGGACGAATGGCCGGCGGGGTACTGGCGCGATTCGCCGACGCGGTGATCGCCTTCAACCGGGGCGTGGATGACCTCAACGCCCGCATGCCCGGGAAGCCGACCGGAACGTGCACCCCGGACAACCCGGCCGGGGACCCAACCGAAGCGGCCATGGACGCATTCGGGGCCGAGAAGGCGGCGCTCCAAGCCGAGTACCGCCGCCTCGAGGCCACCCTTAATGACGCTGGAGACGAGGCAGCGGCCATGCTCGACCGCGGGCCCAACGCCGCCGACCTGGCGGCGCTCGACCGGACCGGACACCTGGCCGCTCTGGACCCGTCGGACGACGCGGCCCTGACGAGCGCGCTGCGCAAGACCGGCCTCGATGCCAGACGGCCCCTGCTGAACATGAGTGCTGCCGACATCGCACGTTGGTGGGCCAGCCTCTCCGCGGCCGAACGAGCGGCGATGCTCCGGTCGATGCCAGAAGACCTCGGTCGCGCAGACGGGCTGCCGGCCGAAGCGCGCGACGAGGCGAACCGCGACGTCCTCGGCGCGGTACTGACCCGGCTGCGCGCCGCCGAACGCGACGGGACGATCGCCGACGAGCAGCGGCAGGTGCTGAAGAACGCCGAGGCCACCCAGAAGCAGCTCGACCGGATCGAGTCCCGGCGCGACCGGGTCACCCGTCAGCCAACGCACGCGCAGCTGTACGCCCTGGACCTGGATGCGTTCGGGGGCGATGGACGGGCCGCGATCGTCAGCGGCGACCTGGACGCCGCGAAGAACATCGCGCTGTCGGTGCCGGGGCTTACCTCAAAGCTCGACGGGGTCGGAGGGCAGGTGTCCAACTCGATGAACCTCTACGAGCAGGCCGACCGCCGCGACCCTGGATCGACGGCTGTGGTCACGTGGATGGGGTACGACGCGCCGTCGGACAGCATCGGTGACTTCGCGGGCGTGAGGAACCAGGGCAAGGCCGAGGACGGGGCGCAGATCCTCGCGCGAGACGTCGAAGGCATCCGCGCCGCGCGCGGCGGCGACCAACCCCACCTGACGGTCGTCGGCCACAGCTACGGAAGCACCACCACGGCACTGGCCGGTTCAGACCACGGCATGGACGCCGACGACATCGTCCTGGTCGGCAGCCCCGGCGCCGGACAGACCGCCGACGACGCGGCAGACCTCGGCGTGGGCAAGGGCCACGTCTGGGTGGGGTCGGACTCCCAGGACCCGGTCACCAAGGCCGGCGGCTCGGGATGGGTCGACGACGGCGTCGGCCTAGGTCGTGACCCGAGCAGCGACGACTTCGGCGCCAACCGGTTCAAGGCCGAGCTGCCCGACACCGACGCCGGCCTGCTGGACCACCACACCAGCTACTTCGACAAGGGATCGGAGTCCCTCGACAACATGACCGACGTCGTCATCGGGCACGACCAGGACGTCGACCGCGCCGACCCTCGCCACGACCCGTTGATCGGTAGCCCGCTGGATCCTGAAAAGGCTCGGGTGCTCGACGTCATCTCCGGTGGCCCAAGATGAGCCCCATGAGCCGCCGCCGTTCCCCGAAGCGCGCCGATCTCGCCGGCGTGCTGGCCGCCGCGTTGCTGCTCGGCGGCTGCACCACCACCTCGAACCCGCAGGAGCCTCGCGTGACCGGGACATCCGAGAAGCAGATCGTGCTGACCGAGCAGGTGGCCGCCGAACAACGCGTGCGCACGCGGACGCTGGCCACCCAGGTGCTGACCGCGACAGCGACCGGCGCGCTGGCCGAGTTCGGTGCGACGTCCCTGCTGCCAGACGGAGCGTGGGTCGGCTGCCTCGACGACGGTAAGGGTTACAAGTACAGCGCCAGTGCCCGTTTCGACCTGTCCACCGGGTCGCCGGCCGACGCAGTGGCGGCTGTGGCCGACTCCCTCACCCAGGACGGCTGGCGGCCGCAGCCCGGCGCCGACGACGAGGAGCCGGCGTTCACCCGCGACGACCACGTCGCCACCGTATTCCCAGGACGAGACGGCCGGTACATCCTGATGGACGTCGACGGACCGTGCGGAGTGGTGGAGGGCGACGCCCCGTCCGGCCTGCCTGATGGGGGCAGTGAAGACCTTCCGCTGCCCGGAGTGCCAACGAGCCCCGTAGCGCCTCCGACCACGTGACCCGAAGCCCTCTGGGGTCGTGGAGGCCGATCCTCCTGCGTTCTCGACCGGACCGAAGGCCGTTCCGAGAACAAGCACTCGCCCCGGTTCGATTGTCCGCACGTCCCAGGTCAGAGCTAAAGTCCGCACCCGCCAGAGGCCCCGAGGTGCGGACGACGGCCGGGCGCCCGTCGGGACGACGCCGACGTCGTTCGTACCCCAGGACAGAGGCTACGGCAGCCGGGGCAGGCCCCGCCGGACCCGCTCCGCGCAGACGGGCGGTCCGGGCGCCCCGGACGTCCGGTGGCACCCGTGGACCCAAGTGGCAGCGCGGGGGTGGGGGCGGGCATACGATTCGCGCGTGGGACTGGTCGAGGCGGGCAAGCGCATTCTCGTGGGCCGCAAGCTCCGCAGCACGCAGCTCGGCGAGACCCTTCTCCCCAAGCGGGTCGCGCTGCCGGTGTTCGCGAGCGACGCGCTGTCGTCGGTCGCCTACGCGCCGGACGAGATCCTGCTGACGCTGTCCATGGCCGGGCTGTCGGCGTACGCGTTCAACTGGAAGATCGGCATCGCCGTCGCCCTGGTGATGCTCACCGTGGTGGCCTCGTACCGCCAGAACGTGCACGCCTACCCCAGCGGCGGCGGCGACTACGAGGTGGCCACGGTCAACCTCGGCCCCAAGGCCGGCGTGACGGTGGCGAGCGCGCTGCTCGTCGACTACGTGCTGACGGTGGCCGTCTCGATCTCGTCGGGCGTGCAGAACGCGACGTCGGCGCTGCCGTTCCTCAACGGGCACGAGGCGCTGGCGGCCTCGGTCCTGGTGCTGCTGCTGATGGCGATGAACCTGCGCGGCGCCAAGGAGTCGGGGACGGCGTTCGCGATCCCGACCTACCTGTTCATGTTCGCGATCCTGTCGATGTCGGTCTGGGGCTTCATCCGGTACGCGGGCGGCACGCTGCCGGCGGTGGAGAGCGCGCAGTTCGACATCGCCGCCGAGCCGCCGTACGAGGGCGCGATCACCACGCTGGCGATGACGTTCCTGATCGCGCGGGCCTTCTCGTCGGGCTGCGCGGCCCTGACGGGCGTCGAGGCGATCAGCAACGGCGTCCCGGCGTTCCGCAAGCCCAAGAGCAAGAACGCGGCGACCACGCTGTTCCTGCTCGGCAGCATCTCGATCACCATGCTCATGAGCATCATCGTGCTGGCCGACGTCACGGGCGTCCGCTACGCCGAGGACCCCGAGAGCCAGCTGCTGCTGAACGGCCAGCCGGTGGGGCCGTCGTACTCCCAGGACACCGTCATCGGCCAGCTGGCCAAGGCGGTCTTCGACAACCTGCCGATCATGTTCTACTTCACGATCGCGTGCACCGGCATCATCCTGGTGCTGGCGGCCAACACGGCGTTCAACGGCTTCCCGGTGCTGGGCTCGATCCTCGCCCGCGACGGCCACCTGCCCCGCGCGCTCGACACCCGCGGCGACCGCCTCGCCTTCAGCAACGGCATCGTCGTCCTCGCGTTCGGCGCCATCATCCTCATCGTCGCGTTCGACGCCGAGGTCACCAAGCTGATCCAGCTGTACATCGTCGGCGTCTTCGTCTCGTTCAACCTCAGCCAGCTGGGGATGATCAAGCACTGGACCCGGCACCTGCGGACCGAGACCGATCCCGGGGCCCGCCGACGGATGATGCGCTCGCGCGCCGTCAACACCTTCGGCCTCGCCATGACCGCCACCGTGCTCGTGATCGTGCTGCTCACCAAGTTCCTCCAGGGCGCCTGGATCGCGATCACCGCGATGATCGTCATCTACGTGATCATGCGCGGCATCAACCGGCACTACCGCCACGTCGAGTCCGAGCTGGCCATCAGCGACACGGACGTCGCCCTGCCGTCGCGCGTCCACGCCGTCGTGCTGGTCAGCAAGCTGCACAAGCCCACGATGCGCGCGCTCGCCTACGCGAAGGTGTCGCGGCCGAGCTCGCTCGAGGGCGTCACGGTCGACCTCGACCCCGAGACCACCCGCAAGCTGCTGGACCGCTGGGACGAGCTGGGCATCCAGGCGCCGCTCAAGGTGCTCGACTCGCCCTACCGCGAGCTGGTGCGCCCGATCGTCCGCTACGTCCGCGAGCGTCGCAAGGCCAGCCCGCGCGACGTCATCTGCGTCTACATCCCCGAGTACGTGGTGGGCAAGTGGTGGGAGCAGCTGCTCCACAACCAGACCGCGCTGCGCCTCAAGGGTCGCCTGCTGTTCACGCCCGGCGTGATGGTCACGAGCGTCCCGTACCAGCTGACGTCGGCCAAGCAGGCAGGCCCGCCTCGCGTCCGCTCGGTGCCCGGCGACGTGCGCCGCGGCGACCCGACGCCCATGCGTCGCGACGACGAGCGCTGAGCAGGCAGCCCCCGACCGTCCCAGTCACCGCAGCGCCTCAGCGCTCGGGGGCGGCGTCCAGCGTGGCGGCCGCCGCGGCCAGGTGCGCGTCGTCGCCCGTGATCAGGGCGTACAGGGCGTGGGCGATGGGGGAGGCGTCCCACAGGTGGCGGGCCTGCGCGGCCAGGCCCGGGTGCACGTGCCCGCCGGCGCGTTCGTAGGCGGCGAGGGTGGCGTGCAGCATGTCGTCGCCGGCGGCGCCGTGCTGCGCGGCGAGGTCGCGGGCGGGGTCGTCGACGCGTCCGGTGGTCCAGTCCAGGACGGCGGTGAAGGTGCCGTCGTCGTCGAGCAGCACGTGGGCCGGGTAGATCTCGCCGTGGGTCATCACCGTCGTGTCGGGCCAGCAGGTGTCGTCGTCGAGCCAGGTCTGCCACTGCCGGGCCAGGTGCGGGGCGACGGTGAAGCCCTCGCGCACGCGGGTGACGTCGTCGACCCAGGCCTGGCGCACCTGCGACGGGGTGCGGACCTCGACGCCGGCGGCACGGGCCTCGTCGGCGCCGATGGCGTGCAGGCGGGCCAGCAGCCCGCCCAGGCGCTCGGCGTAGTCCGGACTGGCCGGGTCCATGTGCCAGACGGGCTCACCGGCCTCGGACAGCGTCAGGCCGGGGGCGCCCGGGAGGGCCGGGTACGCGACGAGGTCGTCGGCGCGGACCTGCCAGTCCGGCACGGCGACGCCGCCGGCCGCCAGCGGCGCCGAGACGAGGTCGAGGATCCGGGCCTCGGCCGCCATCCCCTCGGACACGTCGGCACGACGCGGGACGCGTGCCACCCACCGCCGGCCGTCGGTGTCGTCGGCCATCACCACGCGGTAGTCCAGACCCGCGTCGTTCGCCGTCGCGCCGTCGGCGAGCAGGTGCAGCCCGTGGCGGGCGGCGCGGGATATGGCGTCGTCGATCGGGTCCACGCGGCCACGCTCTCATCGGCGTCCGCTCGAGCGCCAGCTGTTTGCCGTCCCCTCGCGGTCGGGCGTCGGTGGGTCGCCACCCGCGGCCCGGTCAGCCGGCGGGGGTGCGCGACAGGGTGGAGGTGCGCTCGAACAGGACCGGCTCGAGGCGGTGCAGCTCGGGCCCGTCGAGGGTCGGGCCGCTCAACCGCTCGAGGACGAGGCCGGCGGCGACCTCGCCGATCCGGCGGGGGCGCAGGTCGACCGAGGTGAGGGACACGACCCCGAGCTGGGCGAGGTCGGAGTTGTCGTAGCCGACGACCGACACGTCCTGGGGCACGTCGATGCCGGTGGCCGTGAGGGCGTCGACCACGCCGACGGCCGTCACGTCGTTGTGGGCGAAGACCGCGGTGGGCACCCGTCGCTCGTCGACCATCCGGTGCGCGGCGAGCTCGCCGCCGCGGCGGGTGAGGTCGCCCTCGAGGACGTACGGCTCCAGCCCGAGCTCGTGCATCCGGTCGACGTAGCCGTCGCGGCGCCCGTGGTAGACGAGGTGGGACGGGCTCGCGACGTGGGCGATGTCGCGGTGGCCGAGCCGGTGCAGGTGGTCGACGGCGGCGCGGGCGCCGGTGACGTCGTCGGAGAAGACCGAGTCGACGGGGGCCTGGTCGACCTGCCGCGTGGCGACGACGGTGGGCACCCGCTTGCCGATCTCGGCGATCAGCGAGTCCGGGACGGTCGCGCCGACGAGGACGAGGGCGTCGACGCGCAGGTCGAGGAACGTCCAGATCGCCTCGGCCTCCCTGTCGGGGTCGGTGCGGCCGGTGGCCACGAGCAGGCGCTGGGACGTCTCGCGCAGGCGGTCGTCGAGGCCGTCGTAGACCGCGGCGAACACCGGGTTGTGCAGGTCCGACAGCAGCACCCCCACGGCGTGCGTGCGGTGGCTGGCGAGCGAGCTGGCCAGGCGGTTGCGCCGGTAGCCGAGCTCGCGGGCCGCCTGCAGGACCGCCTCGCGTCGCTCGGGGGACACCTTGGGCGAGTCGCGCATGACGAGGGAGACGAGCGCGCGGGACACCTTGGCCGCCCGGGCCACGTCCTCCATCGTCACCGAGTCCACGGGGTCAGCGTACCGCTCCAACGTGGTCGGCGATGGCGGCAACTTCCCCTTGACGCGGGCGTTAGAGCGCTCTAACGTGGCGGCACGTCTTCGGGAGGTCCGACGGGACAGGGCCGGTGGAGACGGCCTGATCCGCGTCGCCGTCCTCGACCCGACGCCCCGAACGCCCGTAGCCCTGGAGGCGCCCATGACCACCCACGACACCACCCCGTCGAGCGAACGCCCGGCGCTGCCGCCCGACACGCGCGGCCCGCACTCGCAGCGTCTCGGGCTGATCGTCGTCGTCGCCACGTTCGGTGGCCTGTTGTTCGGTTACGACACCGGCGTCATCAACGGGGCTCTCGAGCCGCTCAAGCGCGACCTCGGCCTGACGGCGTTCACCGAGGGGTTCGTGGTGAGCATCCTCATCTTCGGTGCGGCCGTGGGCGCCATCGTCGGTGGCTACCTGTCGGACCGTCGCGGGCGGCGCCACAACATCCTGATGCTCGCGGTGATCTTCATGATCGGCACCCTCGGCTGCGTCCTGGCACCGTCGTGGCCGGTGCTGGCGCTCTTCCGCTTCGTGCTCGGGCTCGCGGTCGGCGGCGCGTCGGCCACCGTGCCGGTGTACCTCGCCGAGGTCGCCCCGGTCGAGCGCCGCGGCGGGCTCGTCACCCGCAACGAGGTGATGATCGTCAGCGGGCAGTTCGCGGCGTTCGTGATCAACGCGATCATCTTCAACATCTGGGGCGAGATCGACTGGATCTGGCGGGTCATGCTCATCGTCGCGCTGCTGCCGGCGATCGCGCTGTTCGTCGGGATGCTGCGGATGCCCGAGAGCCCGCGGTGGCTGGTCGCTCAGGGGCGGGACGCCGAGGCGCTCGCGGTGCTCAAGCAGGTCCGCACCGACGAGCGTGCCGAGGCCGAGATGGACGAGGTGCACCGCCTCGCCGCGGAGGAGGCCGCGTCCAAGACCGCAGGCGCCACCGACCTGTCGGTGCGCTGGATCCGCCGCCTCATCCTGATCGGGGCTGGCCTGGGCATCTTCCAGCAGTTCACCGGGATCAACTCGATCATGTACTACGGCACGCAGCTGCTCGGCGACGCCGGCTTCTCCGACAGCGCCGCGATCATCGCCAACACGCTCAACGGCCTGTTCAGCGTGCTGGGCATCCTCGTCGGGCTGGCGCTCATCAACCGCATCGACCGCCGCAAGATGCTCCTCGGCGGCTTCGCGCTCACCACCACGTTCCACCTGCTCGTCGGCCTGTCGGCGCTGCTGCTGCCCGACGGCACCGCCAAGGCCTACTTCATCCTCGTGTTCGTCGTCGCCTTCGTGTTCTGCATGCAGGGCACCATCGGGCCGCTGGTCTGGCTGATCCTCTCGGAGATGTTCCCGCTGAAGATCCGCAGCCTGGCCATCGGGATCAGCGTCCTGGTGCTCTGGCTCGCCAACGCTCTCGTCGCGCTCGCCTTCCCGCCCGTCGTCGAGGCCATCGGGATCTCCAGCACCTTCTTCATCTTCGTCGCGCTCGGGCTGGCGGCGCTGGTCTTCGTCCACCGCACCGTGCCCGAGACCCGCGGGCGCTCGCTGGAGCAGCTCGAGGCCCAGTTCCGCCGCGACTACGCCTGACCCCCGGAAGGACCCCACCATGACCGTGCTCACCGTCGTCACCGACAGCCCGGAGGGACGCCACGCCCTCGTCGCCGGCGCCGAGGAGGCCACCCTGCTCGGGACCGACCTGCTCGTCGCGAACCTCACCCTCTCGCCGCTCGACACCTCGGGTCTCGCGGCGGACCTCGAGGTCACCGTCGTCGACCGCCACGGCGGCGGCGACCGCGACCCCGTCCGGGCCGTGCTCGACGAGGTCGCCGACCACCCCGACGTCGACCGGCTCGTGATCTGCGTCCGCCGCCGCTCGCCCGTCGGCAAGGCGCTGCTGGGCAGCATCAGCCAGCAGCTCCTGCTCGACAGCCCCGTCCCCGTCCTGGCCGTCAAGATCCCGGCCTGACGCCCTCTCCACCGCACCGGAGGAACACGTGACCACCCCAGACCTGCGCATCGCCGTCCTCGGAGTCGGCCAGATGGGCGGCTACCACGTCGACACGCTGACGGCCCGCACCAAGGGCGCCCGCGTCACCGTCGTCTCGGACTACTCGCACGAGCGCGCGACGGAGGTGGCGTCGGCCGTCGGCGCCCGCGTCGTCGACGACCCGCTCGAGGCCGTCACCGCCGACGACGTCGACGCCGTCGTGATCGCCAGCCCCGGCCAGTTCCACGAGGCCCAGGTGCTCGCGTGCCTGGAGGCCGGCAAGCCGGTGCTCTGCGAGAAGCCGCTGACGATCGAGGCCGGCACCGCCTACGACGTGGTGCTCGCCGAGGCCAAGCTCGACCGCCCGCTGGTGCAGGTCGGCTTCATGCGCCGCTTCGACGCCGAGTACCTGGCCCTGCGCGAGACGATCGCGTCCGAGGAGCTGGGCAGCGCGCTGGTGCTGCACTGCGCGCACCGCAACCCCGCCGTCCCCGAACACTTCGACAGCACCATGATGCTGACGGACTCCGTCGTGCACGAGGTGGACTCGGCCCGCTTCCTGCTCGACGAGGAGATCGTCGCCGTGCGCGTGTTCGCGGGCGTCGCGACGTCGGCGGCACCGTCGGGCGTCCAGGACCCGATGCTCGTCGTCTTCGAGACCGAGGGCGGGCGGCTCGTCACCGACGAGATCTTCGTGCGCACCACCCACGCGTACGAGGTACGCACCGAGCTCGTCGCCGAGCGCGGCTCGGCGATGATCGGGCTCGGCCACGCACTGCAGACGAGCGCCGGTGGTCGCTGGGGAGGACAGGTGACGCCCGACTTCGTGGCGCGCTTCGGCCAGGCGTACGCCGACGAGCTGCAGGCCTGGGTCGACGGCGCCCGCCGTGGCGAGGTCGCCGGACCGGGTGCGTGGGACGGCTACGCGGCCGCCGCGGTCACCGAGGCCGCCGTCGAGGCGCTGCGCACCGGCGAGCGCGTCGAGGTCCGGATGGGACTGCGCCCGTGAGGCTCACGCTCGACCCCGCGATGTACTACGGGACGCACTCGGTGCTCGAGCTGCCCGACAAGGCGGCGAGCCTGGGCTTCGAGTGGATCGAGATCAGTCCCAAGGACGACTTCGTGCCGTTCTTCGGCCAGCCGCGGATCGACTCCGCGGGCGTCGCGGCGCTGCGCAAGCGCCTGGGCGACGCCGGTGTCGGCATCTCGTCGATCCTCCCGCTCCAGCGCTGGGCCGGGCCCGACGAGGACCACCGCCGCGCCGCCGTCCGCGCCTGGCGCCGGACGATCCAGATCGCCGTCGACCTCGGCGTGACGGTCCTGAACTCGGAGTTCAACGGCCGCCCCGAGGACCCCGAGACCGCCGAGGCCGCCTGGGTGCGGTCGATCGACGAGCTGCTGCCCCTGATCGAGGCCGAGGGGCTGACCCTGGTGCTCGAGCCGCACCCCGACGACTTCATCGAGGACGGCGTCGCTGCCGTCCACGCGCTGCGGGGGCTGGACTCGTCCAGCGTGAAGTTCCAGTACTGCCTGCCGCACACCTTCCACATGGGCGGCGACGCGTCGCGGATCATCGCCGCCGCGGGCCCGGACGTCGTCTCGGTGCACGTCGCCGACGCGTTCGACCACACGATCAACAACGGCCTGCGCTACATCGTCAACCCGCCCGGCTCGACCGCCCGCGTGCACCAGCACATGGAGATCGGCCGCGGCGACGTCGACTTCGACACCGCGTTCGCCGCCCTCGCGGCGGTCGGCTTCGACGGCTCGATCAGCGCCTCGGTGTTCGGCTGGGACGAGGTCGCCGACGAGGTCAACGTCCGGATGATCGAGAAGATCCGCGGCCTGGTCGACACCCACTTCGACGCCGCCACGTGGGAGTCGCCGCGCGGCTGACCCACCCACGAGAGTCTCTGGATCGTGGCTGGTCTCTGGATCGTGGTCGCCATGGCGACCACGATCCAGAGATCCACGTCCGGACGGGCGTCGCTCAGGCCCCGTCGCCGAGCGCGGCGGTGCACGACGCGAGGTCACGGAGGAAGCGGGTGCGTGCGGTGGGGGAGAGGTCGCGGAGCATCCGCGTCTCGACGTCCGCGACGGCCGCGCTGGCCCGCGCGAGCAGACGCGCGCCGTCGGCGGTGATCTCGGTGGGCAGCGCGCGGCCCTGCGGCGCGGTGGTCGGGCGGGTGAGCAGGCCGCGCTCCTGCAGTCCCTGCAGCAGCGTCTGCATCGACTGCCGGGTGACGAAGGTGCTGCGGGCCAGGTCGGACGCCGAGAGCCCGGGGCGCTGGCGGAGCAGCTCCAGGCACGAGTACTGCGAGACGTTCAGCGCGAGCGGCCGCAGTGCGGCGTCCATCGCCCCGCGCAGGGCGGTGGCGGTCTGCTTGAGCGCGTAGCCGATGGACGAGTCGAGGTCGATCTGCTCTTGCGACATGTCAGGAGTCTGACATAGAGTCGCGATGTCAGGAACCTGACATCGACCCCGAGGAGATCCCATGGCCACCGTCACCGGCCCCAGCTTCGTCGCCCTCCAGGTGCGCGACGTCGACGCCGCCGCCGAGTTCTACGCCTCGCGCCTCGGCCTTCGTCGCGCGGCCGTCAGCCCTCCCGGCGCGGTGGTGTTCGACACCGCGCCCATCTCGTTCGCCGTGCGGAACCCGCTGCCCGGCGTCGACCTCGACGCCGCGGTCCCGCGTCCCGGGGTGGGGGTCGCGCTGTGGCTGCACGCCGACGACGCCGCCACCCTCCACCACGACCTCGACGCCGCCGGCGTCACCATCGCCGCGCCGCTCGCCGACGGTCCGTTCGGCCCGATGTTCACCTTCGTCGACCTCGACGGGTACGCCGTCACCATCCACGGCGACGCCGCGTGACCGGCTCGACCCACACGGTCGGGCTCACCGTCGTCGGACCCTGGTCGCTCGCGGTCAGCCGCGCCTTCTGGGAGGGCTTCTCGCCCGCCGCGCTGGCCGCTGCCGGCGACCGGGACCACGCCCTGCGCACCGTCTTCCTCTCCGACACCGACTGGACGCGCGTCGCGACCACCGTCGTCCAGGACGGCGACGTCGCCCGCATCGAGGTGTCGGGCGCCGGCGACCTCGACGCCGCGGCGGCACAGGTCGCACGGTTCCTGTCGCTCGACGTCGACGCGACCACCTGGCCCGACGTCGCCCGCCGCGACCCCGTCGTCGCCCGCGCGCAGGAGGCGATGCCCGGGCTGCGGCCGTGCGGCTTCCACTCGCCGTACGAGGCGGCGGCGTGGTCGGTGCTGTCGCAGCGGATGCGCATCACCCAGGCCGCCCGGCTGCGCGACCGGGTCGTCGCCGACCACGGGACCGACGGCGCGTTCCCCACCCCCGAGCGGCTCCGCGGGCTCGAGCTCGACCTGCCCGGCCGCAAGACCGAGTACCTCCACGCCGTCGCCGACGCCGCCCTCGACGGCGTCCTCGACGGACGCGCGCTCCGCGGCCTGGACCCCGTCGACGCGGTCGCCCGCGTGCAGCAGGTGCTGGGGCTCGGACCGTTCGCCGCCGAGCTCGTCGTCCTGCGCGGCGCCAACGCCCCCGACGCCGTCCCGCGCCACGAG
>NZ_JBMGQR010000090.1:0-15400 GCF_049059935.1 Solicola agrisoli
TGACGGTCGACCAGCTGGCCACCCGCGTCGGGATGACGGTGCGCAACGTCCGCTTCTACGCCGGCCGCGGCCTGATGCCGCCGCCGCGACGAGTCGGACGGCAGGGCCTGTACGGCCCCGACCACATCGCGCGGCTGGAGCTGGTGCGCGAGCTGCAGGCGCACGGGTTCACCCTCGCCGCGATCGAGCGCTACCTCGAGCGCATCCCGGCCGACGCCCGCCCCGAGGACGTCGCCCTGCACCGCACGCTGCTCGCACCGTGGCTGCCCGACCTCCCCGAGACCGTCGACCGCGCGACGCTCGAGACCCGCGCCGGCCGTCCGCTCAGCGACGACGACGTCGAGGTCCTGCTCGCGCTCGGCGTCGTCGAGCCCACCCCCGAGGACGACGCCTTCCGGCTCGCACCGGCCCACCTCGGCATCGGCGTGGAGATGCTGGACCTCGGGCTGCCGCTCGAGGCGGCCGCCGCCGTCCAGCGGATCTACGCCGCCGGGGCGCGGTCCGTCGCCGAGCAGGTGACCGAGGTGTTCCGCACGCTGGTCTGGCCGCACCTGCGCAGCTCGGGCCAGTCGCCCGAGGCCATCGCCGCCGTCGTCGAGCGGTTCAAGCCGCTCACCGTGCAGGCCCTGGTGGTCGCGTACGAGGATGCGGTGGACGAGACCAAGCGCGAGACGATCCGGCGCCGAACCTAGACCGGGCCCGGCGAGGGGTCTCGGACCATCCGCACCGACCGAGGAGCACCCATGCCCGAGAGCACCAAGCCCGCCGCGCTGATCGGCCAGATCCACCACGTCCGGGTCAGCGTCACCGACCTCGCCCGCTCGCGCGCCTTCTACGAGGGCGTCCTCGGCTTCGAGCCCGCGATCGACTCCGACGCCGACGAGACCGACCCCGCCGTGCGCGAGCGTCCCGACGTGTTCTTCGGTGGCGTGGTCTACGCCGTCGGCGGCAACCTGTTCGGCCTGCGTCCGATCGAGCCCGGCTCCACCTCGTTCGACCCCACGCGGGTCGGCCTCGACCACGCCAGCTTCCAGGTGGGATCGCGCGACGACCTCGTGACCGTCGCCGGGCAGCTGGACGAGGCCGGTGTGGAGCACGGCGAGATCATCGACATGCCCGACGCCGGCATGTCGATCCTGTCCTTCCAGGACCCCGACGACATCAACCTCGAGCTCATCGCGACGGCCTGACCGTCCGTCCGGGGTAGTTTCGCCGCACGGTGAACGCCGCTGGCCCATCGGACGTACACCCTCTCGAACAGCGCGGTGGACCGTGAACCGAATCACCCCGCGGCGCATCTGACAGCTGAACGACCCTGAACGTCCACGACAGGAGACCAGCATGAGGACCATCCGCAAGACCGCCGTCGTCGCCGGTGCGGCCGGCGCACTGATCGTCACCGGAGCACTCTCGGCCAGCGCGATCACCGCCCCCAAGGCTCTCGACCCGGGCGTCCGCGTCGTCGGGCTGACCTCGACCAACGGCATCACGTCGATCAACACCGGCACCGACAAGGCGTCCACGACCAAGTCGATCAAGGGCCTCAACGGCAACGAGAAGGTCGTCGGCATCGACTACCGTCCCGCGACCAACAAGCTCTACGGCCTCGTGCTCCGCACGAACGACACCCTGCGCGTGGTGAAGATCAGCCCGGCCACCGGCAACACCTACAGCTCCAAGACGCTCGTGGACGCCGCCGGCGCGGCGATCAAGTCCACCGGCTCGAGCTTCGGCGTCGACTTCAACCCCACCGTCGACCGTCTGCGCGTGGTCAACGAGAAGGCCGACAACTACCGGATCAACGTGGACACCGGCGCCACCACCGTCGACGGCAAGCTCGCCTTCGCCGCGGGCGACGCCAACGCGGGCAAGACGCCGCGCGTCCCGTCCGTCGCGTACACCAACAGCCGCGGCGGCCCGTCGGCCACGGGCACCACGGTGCTCTACGACATCGAGGCCGGCACCGACGCGCTGCTGCGCCAGGCCCCGCCGAACGACGGCACGCTGAACACCGTCGCCAAGCTCGGCAAGGACGTCCGCGGCTCGACCGGCTTCGACATCGCCAACGTCGGCGGCACCGACATCGCGCTCATCTCCAACACGAGCAAGGGCCAGACCAAGCTCTACAAGATCAACCTGGCCAACGGCGCGACGCTGCAGAAGTCGGAGATCAAGAATAAGACGATCATCGGTCTCGCGGCCCCCACCGGCCGCTGACCGCACCGGGCTCGGAGGCACGCCGGTGACGTCGGGCGCACCGCTCGACGTCACCGCCGCCTTCGACGCCCACGCGAAGCCCCTGCTGGGCTTCCTCGTCAACGCGCTCGGGGACCACGCCCGGGCGGAGGACCTCCTCCAGGAGACCTTCGTCCGGGCGTGGCGCCGTCGCGACACCTACGACGCCACCGTGGCGTCCGAGCGCACCTGGCTGTTCGCCATCTCCCGGAACCTGGTGGTCGACGACGTGCGGGCCCACGCCCGACGTCCGCGCACCGTGCCCGAGCTCGACGACTCCGCACCGGTCGACCTCACCCTGCAGGCGACCCGCCGCCGCGTCGACGAGGACGTCGAGGTGCGCCTGCAGCTGCTGGAGGCGCTGGCCACGCTGTCGGACGAGCACCGCCAGGTGGTGGCCGTCGTGCACCTGCAGGGTGGCACCTACGCCGACCTGTCCGACCGCACCGGCACGAGCGTCGCCACGCTGCGCAGCCGCATGCACTACGGCCTGCGCGCGATGCGCGCAGCGCTCGAGACCAACGGATGGAGGACGCCATGAGCGACGACCGCGACCGGCTCGCCGAGCTCCTCGGGGCCGCGGCCGCCGACGACCTCTCGCCCGCCGAGCGGGCCGAGCTGCTCGACGTCCTCGGCGACGACCCCGAGGCCGCCGACCACCTCACCGACCACCAGGACCTCGTGGCCGCGCTGCGCTCGAGCGACCTGCGGTGGCGCGACGTCGAGGTGCCGGCCGGCACGCGCGACCGGGTGCTGCGGCAGACCGTCGGCGGACGACGTCGCACCGGCACGCTCCTGGCGGCCGCCGCGACAGCCGCCGTCCTCGCCGGCGCCGGCGGCTACGCCGTGGGCGCGCGGTCCGACGACGCCCCGGCCGCCGTCAGCGGAGGGCCCGGCACGCTCGGCGCCGTCGAGCCCGTGTCGTTCAGCTCGGTGCCCGACGGCGTCGACGTCGACGCGTCGCTCGTCGCGCACACCTGGGGCACCGAGACGGTGCTCGACGTGTCGGGGCTGCCGACCGGTGGGCGCTACACCGTCGTCCTCGCCGGTGTCGACGGCGACACCCTCGACACCGGCTCGTTCGTCGCCGTCCCCGACGTCACCGACTGCCGGATGAACGGCGCCGTCCCGCGCGAGGACGTCGCCGCGCTGCGCGTCGTCGACTCCGACGGCGCCACCGTGATGAGCGCCGACCTGCCTGTTGTCGGCTGAGGTCTCAGGGCTCCTCGGCTTCGAGCGGCGCGGCCTCTTGGGCTGCTCGGTCGACGAAGTGCGCACCTACGGACGGGGGTGCTGCGGGTGGGGAAGCCGGCCGGCCTGACGTCTCGGTGGGCGGGACGGCGGCGCCACCTCCCCCGGGAATCTGTCCCGGACCACGGGAAACTTCCCGTGGATCCGGCAGTTCTCCAGGGGAGGTGGGACTGGTGTGGCAGGTGAGGGAAGCCGTCTCACCCCACGAGACCGGAGGCCGGACAGCAGCGCCGGGGAACGACCACCGCGTCCGTAGCCGCGCCCTTCGACCGCGCATCAGCCCCCACGGACGGCACCGCTGAGCACGGCACCCGGCTACAGCCCCATCGTCCGCCCGATGATCTCCTTCATGATCTCGGTGGTGCCGCCGTAGATCGTCTGCACGCGGGTGTCGAGGTAGGCCTGGGCGATGGGGTACTCGCGCATGTAGCCGTAGCCGCCGTGCAGCTGCAGGCAGCGGTCGACGGTCTCCTTCTGCAGCTCGGTGGTCCACCACTTGCCCATCGCGGCCTCGGACACCGACAGCGTGCCGGCGTTGAGCTCCTCGATCGACCGGTCGACGAAGACCTGCGCCACCTGGGCCTTGGTCTCGAGCTCGGCGAGCACGAACCGCGAGTTCTGGAACGAGCCGATGGGCTTGCCGAAGGCCTTGCGCTCCTTGACGTAGTCGAGCGTCAGGTCGATGACGTTGCGGATGGCGGCCGCGGCGATCACCGAGATGCTGAGGCGCTCCTGGGGCAGGTTCTCCATCAGGTAGACGAAGCCCTTGCCCTCCTCGCCGAGCAGGTTCTCGACCGGCACGCGGACGTCGGAGAAGAACAGCTCGGCGGTGTCCTGGGCCTTCATGCCGAGCTTGTCGAGGTTGCGGCCGCGCTCGAAGCCCTCCATGCCGCGCTCCAGCACGAGCAGCGAGACGCCGGCCGCTCCCGCCGACGGGTCGGTCTTCACCGCGACGATCACCAGGTCGGACAGGATGCCGTTGGAGATGAACGTCTTCTGGCCGTTGACGACGTAGTGGTCGCCGTCGCGGACGGCCGTGGTGGCGATGGACTGCAGGTCCGAGCCGGTGCCGGGCTCGGTCATCGCGATGGCGGTGATCGTCTCACCGGAGCAGAAGCCCGGGAGCCAGCGCTCCTTCTGCTCCTGCGTCGCGTACGCGAGCAGGTAGCCCGAGACGATGTCGGTGTGGATCGCGAACCCCGGGCCGCTGGCGCGCGCCCGCGACAGCTCCTCCTGGACGATCGCGTTGTAGCGGAAGTCGACGGTGCCGCCGCCCCCGTGCTCCTCGGGCATCATGAAGCCGAGGAACCCCTGCTCGCCCGCGGCCTTCCAGATCTCGCGCGGCACGTGGCCCTGCTCCTCCCACTGGGCGTGGTGGGGGGTGATCTCCTTCTCGACGAAGGTGCGCATCGACTCGCGGAACGCATCGTGGTCGGGCTCGAACAGGGGTCGCTTCATGTCGGGTCTCCGTTCTGGGTGACGACGCCCGACGCGAGCAGCGCCTCGACGTCCTGGACGCCCCACGCCGTCAGCGCGGCGCGGGTGTCGGCCCCCGTCGGCGACGGGGGCGTGGTGAGGGTGGCGGGCGTGCGGGAGAAGCGGGGAGCGGGTGCCGGCTGCACCGTGCCCGCGTGCTCGACGTAGGTGCCGCGGGCGGCCAGGTGCGGGTGCTGCGGCGCGTCGCCGAGCGCCAGGACCGGCGAGACGCAGGCGTCGGTGCCGTCGAACAGGGCGGTCCACTCGGCCTGGGTGCGGGTGGCGAAGGTGTCGGCCAGCACCTGGCGCAGCGCCGGCCACTGCGACGGGTCGTCGCGGTCGGGGGCGTCGTCGAGCCCGAGCAGCCGCAGGGCGACCGCCCAGAACTGCGGCTCGAGCGCCCCGAGCGACATCCACCGGCCGTCCGACGTCTCGTAGACGTCGTAGAACGGGACGCCGGAGTCGAGCAGGTTGGTGCCGCGCTCGTCGGACCACGCGCCGCCCCGCAGCATCGCGGTGATCATGGTCGCGAGGTGGGCCGTGCCATCGACGATGGCGGCGTCGACCACCTGCCCCTGGCCCGACGTGCGCGCCTCGAGGACGGCGGCGAGGACGCCGACGACGAGGTACATCGCGCCGCCGCCGAAGTCGCCGACGAGGTTGAGCGGGATCTGCGGCGGACCGCCCGCGCGTCCGAGGGGCGACAGCGCGCCCGCGACCCCGATGTAGTTGACGTCGTGGCCCGCGGACTGGGCGAGCGGACCGTCCTGGCCCCACCCCGTCATCCGCCCGTAGACCAGCGCGGGGTTGCGGGCCAGGCACTCCTCCGGGCCGATGCCCAGACGCTCGGCGACGCCGGGACGGTAGCCCTCGAGCAGGACGTCGGCGTGCTCGACGAGGTCGAGCACCACGCCCACGCCCTCGGGGCTCTTGAGGTCGACGACCACCGACGGCCGCCCTCGGGCGAGCAGGTCCTTCTCCGGCGGCAGCACGGCCAGGCCGGGCTTGGGACGGTCGACGCGGATCACGTCGGCACCGAGGTCGGCCAGCAGCATCGCGGCGAACGGTCCGGGGCCGATGCCCGCGATCTCCACCACGCGCACACCGGCCAGGGGGCCGCTGCGTGTCTCCTCGGTCGTCATGGGTCGATTGTGACACCATGACTGTCATGGTCGTCAAGCAACGACGGCGGGAGGGGCGGTCACCGGTGGGCGTCTCGTTCGTCACCACCCGCGTCGGGTCCGGCGACCCCGTCGTCCTCGTGCACGGCATCGGGCACCGTCGTCAGGCGTGGGACCCGATCGTGCCCGTGCTCGCGCGTCACCGCGAGGTGGTCGCGGTCGACCTGCCCGGCTTCGGGGAGTCCCCCGGCCTGCCGCCCGACCTGCCCTACGACATGCCCACGACCGTGCAGAACTTCGCCAAGCTGTTCGCCGAGCTCGGCCTCGAGCGCCCGCACGTCGTCGGCAACTCGCTCGGAGGCGCCATCGCGCTCGAGCTCGGCGCGGCGGGTCTGGTCCGCAGCGTCACGGCGCTGTCGCCGGCCGGGTTCTGGGACCCGCTGGCCAGGCGGTGGGCCCTCACCCTGCTGTCGACCATGCGCTGGGCCTCGATGGCGCCGCCGCCACTCATCGCCGGCCTCGCCCGCTCGCGGCGCCTGCGGAGCCTCGCGATGTCGCCGGTCTTCGCCCACCCCGAGCGCATCGGTGTCGAGTCGTTCGTCGACGACGCGGCGCTGCTGCGCACGTCGCCCGCGTTCGGCCCGACCCTCGCGGCCGGACGCGACTACGACTGCTTCGCCGTGCCCGACGTGCCCACGCTCGTCGCGTGGGGCGACCACGACCGGGTGCTGCCGCCGTCGCAGGCCAGGCGAGCGCGCGAGCGCCTGCCGCGGGCCCGGCACGTCAGCCTCGCGGGCTGCGGGCACGTCCCCATGATCGACGACCCCGACCTCGTCACCGCGGTGGTGCTCGAGGGCACCACCGCGACCGGTCAGCGCAGGTAGCGCTCGAGGAAGGTGCGGCAGGCGTCCGTCCGCGGCGAGCCCAGCACCTGCTCGGCAGTGCCCTGCTCGCCGACCACGCCGTGGTCGAGGAAGACGACGCGGTCGGCCACCTCGCGCGCGAACGGGATCTCGTGGGTGGCCATCACGATGGTCCAGCCCTCGTCGCGCAGGCCGCGGACGACGTCGAGCACCTCGCCGACGAGCATCGGGTCGAGCGCCGACGTCACCTCGTCGAGCAGCAGGACGCGCGGGCGCATCGCGACGGCGCGGACGAGCGCGACGCGCTGCTGCTGGCCGCCGGACAGCGCGTCGGGGTGCGCAGACGCCTTGCCCTCCAGGCCGAAGCGCGCGAGCAGCTCGCGGGCGTGGGCCTCGGCGTCGCGGCGCGCGGTGCCCCGGACGCGGCGCGGCGCGAGCGTCACGTTGTCGAGCACCGACAGGTGCGGGAACAGGTTGTAGGCCTGGAAGACCATGCCGATCTCGGCGCGGACGGCGTCGACGTCGGCCTCGGGGTCGGTGATCTCGGCACCGTCGAGGTGGATGGTGCCGTCGTCGACGGTCTCGAGCAGGTCGATGCAGCGCAGCAGCGTGGACTTGCCCGACCCGGACGCGCCGATGAGCACGACCACCTCGTGCGCGTCGACCTCGAGGTCGATGCCGCGCAGCACGGCGTCGTCACCGAAGTGCTTGCGGACGCCCTTCACCTGCAGCAGCGCGGTCATGCGCCACCGGCCTGACGACGCGCGGCGCGGACCGCGAGCCAGTCGGTGAGCCGCGCCAGCGGGATGGTGGCCACGACGAAGAAGACCGCGGCGACGACGTAGGGCGTGAAGTTGAAGTCGCGGCTCGACACCTCCTGGGCGCGGCGCAGGATCTCGCCGAGCCCGACGAGCGAGGCCAGCGCGGTGTCCTTCTGCAGCGACACGAAGTCGTTGAGCAACGGCGGCCCGACGCGTCGCAGCGCCTGCGGCAGGACGACGTGGCGCAGCGTCCTGGCGTACGACAGGCCGAGCGCGCGTCCGCTGGCCCACTGCGTGGGGTGCACCGACTCGATGCCGGCGCGGATGACCTCGGCGACGTACGCCCCGTAGCTGAGCGTCAGGGCCACGACCGCGAGCACGAACAGGTTGGTGGGCACGCCCTGAAGCCCGAGCGCGGGCAGGCCGAACCCGACGAGGAACACCACCAGGATCGTGGGCGTCCCGCGGAACACGTCGGTGTAGATCGTGGCCAGGATCTTGACGGGCGTCAGCGCCGGCGCGGGCACCACGCGGATCACTGCGATGAGCGTGCCGAGCAGCAGGATGAACACCTCGGCGACCAGGAACAGCCCGATGTTCAGGACGAACGCGCGCAGCAGCAGCGGGAACGCCTCGGCGGCGACGTCGCCGGAGAGGTAGGTCTCGCGGACACGGTCCCAGCCGGGCGCCGAGAGCACGCCCGCCACCAGGACGCCGAGCACGACGACCGTCGAGACCGCGGCCACCGTGCCGCGTCGACGCGTCCGGCGCCGACGCAGCTCGTCACGCTCGCGCTGCCGCTCGCTGGGGACCCACCCCTCGAGCGTCGTCACGAGAGCTCGGGGACCCCGGTCGTCTGCGACAGCCAGGTCTGCTCGAGGTCGCCGAGCGTGCCGTCGTCCTCGAGCGTGCCGAGCGCGCGGTTCACGCAGCCGACCAGCGGGCTGCCCTTGGCGAACAGCAGGCCGAACGCCTCGGACTCGCCGGTCTCGGGCTGGAACTGGCCGATGACGTCGCCGTCGTCCAGCTCGGCCGCGGCGATGTAGTACGCGGTGGGCAGGTCGACGACGAGGCCGTCGATCTGGCCGTTCTGCAGGGCCTGGGTGGCGGCGTTGGAGTCGTCGTAGACGCGCGGCTCCTTGGTGGGGTCGATCTGCGAGATCGCCTGCAGCGAGGTGGTGCCCACCTGCGCGCCGAGCTGGGCGTCCTTGAGGTCGGCGAAGCTCTTGGCGTCGTCGAACGGGCTGCTCCCGAGCGTCACGACGGCCTGCGCGGCCTCGTAGTACGGGTCGGAGAAGTCGACGGCCTTCTCGCGGGCCGCGGTGATGGAGACCTGGTTGATGTCGAAGTCGAACTTCTTGTCACCCGGCTGGTAGCTGGAGTTGAACGGCACGGTGATCCACGTGACGTCGTCCTTGGCGTACCCGAGCGCGTCGGCCACGGCGTACGCGACGGCGCTCTCGTAGCCCTTGCCGTTGGTGGGGTCGTCGTCCTCGAACCACGGCGAGTAGGCCGGCGAGTCCGTGCCGACCGTCAGCTTGCCCTTGGTCTGGGTCTCCAGCTTGTCCGGCGAGCACTGGGCGTCCGACGTCGGGCTGGCGCTGGAGCTGCTGCTCGAGGAGTCCTCGGCGGGCGCGCAGGCGGCGGCGAGGAGGAGGGCGGCGACGGCGGCGAGCGTCCCACCGCGGCGACGGTTGATCGAGGTCATGGGCGAATCGTAGAACGCTCACCTACCGCCCCGGCGCTCCGTCTCACCGCACCTCTCCCCCACCCGCCGAGTGGCGCAATCTCGGGGTCGACACGCGTGTTTTGCCCCGATTCTGCGCCACTCGTTCCGAGTTTTGCGCCACTCGGCGGCGGGCAGAACGGTCGGGGAGACGCAGGGTGCGGGTGGCGTCGCCTACTCCTTCACCGCACCGGCCGAGGCGTTCATGATCCGCTTCTGGAAGACGAAGAAGACCACGGCGACGGGCAGCGTCATGACGGCGGCCGCGGCCAGCTTGAGCGGGTACTGGGTGCCCTGGCTGAGGGCGCCGGACGCGAGGTTGGCGACGCCCTTGGTGAGCGTGGTCAGCTCGGGGCTCTGGGTGGAGACGATGAAGTGGTTGAGCTCGTTCCAGGACGCCTGGAACGACAGGATCACGATCGTCATCACCGCGGGCCGTGCCATCGGCAGCACGATCGACCAGAACGTGCGGAAGGTGCCAGCGCCGTCGATGCGGGCCTGCTCCTCGACGCTGACGGGGATCGACTCGAAGAAGTTTTTCATGATGAACACCGCCGCGGCGTCAGCCATCAGCGGCACGATCATCCCGGCGTACGAGTCGTACATGCCGAGCTGGTTCAGCACCAGGAACTTGGGGATCAGCAGCACCACGTTGGGCACCGCCATCACCGCGACGAGCGCCGCGAACACGAACGCGCGGCCGCGGAACGTCAGCCGGGCGAGCGCGTAGCCGGCCAGCGAGCAGAAGAAGACGCGGGCCAGCGTGACGACGACGGTGACGATGGCCGAGTTCTTGAACCACGTCGGGAAGTCCGAGCTGCCGAAGAGCCGGGAGTACGCCTCCCCGGTCCACGTCGAGGGGACGAGCGACAGCGGGTCGACGGCCGCCTCGGCCTCGGTCTTGAACGACGTCGCGACGTCGACCAGGAACGGGAAGATGTAGACGATCGCCAGCACGACGAGCACGAGGTAGGTGAGGGCGTCACCGCCCAGCGCCCCCGTGCCGCGCTTCCTCGGGGTGACCTGCGTGGTCGTCATCGTGCACCTGCCTTGTCGCGCAGGACCCACCGCTGCAGCACCGTCAGCGCGACGATGATGGCGAACAGGATGAACGCGATCGCCGCGCCCTGGCCCCACTGCTGGGTGTTGAACGCCGCGTTGAACGACAGGTACGCGGGCGTGAGGGTCGTCTTGCCCGGGTTGCCCTGGGTGCCGGTGTAGATCTGGTCGAACACCTGCCAGGTGCCGATCAGCCCCAGCGTCAGCACCGTGAACATCGTGGGCTTGAGCATCGGGAGCGTCAGGTGGCGGAACCGCTGCCAGGCGTTCGCACCGTCGATCTGCCCGGCCTCGTCCACCTCGCCGCCCAGGTTCTGCAGCGCCGCGATGAACAGGAGCATGAACGTGCCCGACGTGGTGAAGATGGCCATCAGGATGAACGCCGTCATCGCCACGGACGGTCCCGACAGCCACTCCCACCAGCTGATGCCGAGCAGGTCGTGGTTCGCCAGCGCGCCGGGGGCGGTGTCGACGCCCACCGCACCGAGCACCAGGTGCAGCAGCCCGCGCGGGTCCTGGAACCAGTCGGGCCCGTTGATCCCGACGTACGACAGCACCTTGTTGACCGCGCCGGTCGAGCTGAACAGGAACAGCCACAGGACGGTGATCGCCACCGAGCTCGTCACGGACGGGAAGTAGAACGCCGTGCGGAAGAACCCGCGCCCGCGCAGCACCCGCTTGTTGACGAGCATCGCCAGGAACAGCGCGAGCGCCGTCTGCAGCGGGACGACGAGCGCCACGTAGTAGACGTTGTTGCGCATCGAGGTGCCGAAGTCACGGGCAGCGCGCCCGTCGCCGGACAGGATCGCCGCGTAGTTGTCGAACCCCACGAAGCCGACGTCGGAGGAGAACGGGCTCCCCCGCCCGCGCCAGTCCGAGACGCTGACCCACAGGGCCATGAACACGGGCAGGACGAGGAACAGCCCGAGGATCAGCACGACCGGCGACAGGAACGTCCAGCCGGCGGCCGTCTGACGTCCACTCACCCCACGGCGGCTCACTGGCTGTCGGCGACGACGGACTCGAGATCCTTCTGCGTGGTGGCGAGGATCGTCTTCGGGTCGGAGTCGGCGAGCGTGGGCAGCTTGGAGTTCAGGTCGTCGATGACGTCCTTGGACCCGAGCAGCGTCGGCACGTTCTTGGCGAACGCGGCCGAGTCGACGAACGCGGCGTCCTCGGGGTACTCGGTCTTGAACGGGTCGGCACCGGACTCGATGGACGGCATCACGCCGAACGCCTTGGCGAAGCCGAGCTGGTCGTCCTGCGACGTCAGCTTCTCGACGAGCTCGCGCGCGGCGGGCTTGTTGTCGGAGTCGGCGGCGATGCCCCAGCAGTTGGTGAACTGCAGCGTCGCCTGGCCCGCGGGGCCGGCCGGCAGCTCGGCCACCTGGTACTCCACGTCGGGGAAGTCGTTCTCCAGGCCGCCGCGGATCCAGTTGCCCTCGATCGTCATCGCGGCCTGGCCCTTGCCGAACGCCTCGCCGCCCCAGCCCGCACCGATGTCGGTGGTGAACTTGAGCGAGCCGTCCGACAGCAGGCTCTTGACGTAGTTCAGGCCCTCGACGTTGGCGTCGCTGTCGGCCGTGGCCTTGGTCTGGTCGTCGTTGAGCAGGCCTCCTCCGGCCTGGGCCATGAAGGCACCGACGCGGGCGTACTCGGGGCTGATCGACAGGCCGACGGTGTCGCCCTTGGTCAGCGTCTTCGCGACGGACGCGAGGTCGTCCCACGTCTTCGGGACGTCGGCGTCGGTCAGGCCGGCCTCGGACCACTTCTGGCTGTTGATCACCAGGCCGAGCGTGGAGAAGTCCTTGGGCGCGCAGAACACCTGGTCGTCGTAGGTGAACGCCTGGGTCAGCGTCGGGTAGAAGTCGTCGATGTTCGGCAGGTCCTGGGCGTACGGCTCCAGGGAGCCGTTGTCGGCGTAGCCCGCGAACGTGTCGGACGCGACGTAGAAGACGTCGGCCGGGTCACCGGAGGCGAAGCCCTGGCTGAGCTGCTGCGGCAGGTCGGACGCGGTCGTCACGGTGGCACCGGTGCCCGACTCCTTCGCCCAGGCCGCGACGGCCGACTCCACGGCCTTGGTCTCGGCGTCGCCGGACGACCCGATGAGCACGCTGAGGTCGCCGCCGGACTCCCCCGAGCCGGAGTCGTCGAAGCTCGACCCACCGCAGGCGGTGAGCGTCAGCGCGCCGGCGGCCAGGAGGGCTGCGAGCGCGGACGGGCGTCGAAGGACGTGGGGGGACATGGCGTTCTCCTTCAGGGGTGGGCCAGGGCCACGGGCTCGTCGCGGACGACGAGACGCGGCTCCAGCAGGACGTGCCGGTCGGGTGTGGACGGCAGGACGGGAGGGACGGGGTCGCCGAGGGTGCGGGCGAGCATGGCGACGACGTGCGCGGCGGCGGCCTCGACGGGCTGCGCGACGCTGCTCATGCCGACCGCCGCGGCCACGGGGGTGTCGTCGAAGCCGACGACGGCGGTGGTGCGGTGGAACGCGCCGAGCGCGAGCGAATCGCTGGCGCACACGAGCGCGGTGGCGCCGGCGTCGAGCAGACGCGCGGCGGCGTCCGAGCCCTGCCGGACGCCGTCGGTGACGGCCTCGTCGAGCACGGCGTCGTCGCCGAGGACGTCGCGCCAGCCGGCGCGGCGCTCGTCGCCGGCACCCGACCCGGCGGGCCAGCCGAGGAAGCCGATGCGCTCGTGGCCGAGGCCCCGCAGGTGACGGGTCGCCGCCGCGGCGCCGGCGCGACCGTCGACGTCCACCCACTGGTGCACCGAGTCGCGCGGGTCGACGCCCGCGCTCCAGGGGCGGCCGAAGGTCGCGAACGGCACCTCGTGGTCGAGCAGCCAGCGGGTGCGACGGTCGCCGTGGTGCGTGCTGGTGAGCACGAAGGCGTCGAGGTCGGCGGTCTCGAGCAGCTCGTCGTACGCGGCGATCTCGCCGTCGTCGTCGGAGGCGGAGAAGATCACCAGGCGGTAGCCGGCGTGCGCGGCGTTCTCGGTGAGCGCGTGCACGAACGCGTCGAGGATCGAGCCGTTGATGCCGTCCTGGAGGGGCATCAGACGGAGACCGACGTTCATCGAGCGCCGGGTGCGCAGCTGACGGGCCGCGACGTGGGGCCGGTAGCCGGTGGCGTCGATGGCGGCCTGGACGCGCTCGCGCGTCGCCGGGCTGACCCGGTCGGGGGCGTTGAGGACGTTGGAGACCGTCTGGCGGGAGGTGCCGGCGCGCTCGGCGACGCTCGACAGCGTGGCTCGTGACGACATGCGCACCTCCCGACGATGTGGATTCGATCGATCCAACGCCGCCCCCGACGTGGATTTGATCGATCAAATGTGGATGGCCCATGATGAGACGGACGTCACCGACCTGTCAACAGCAGGGTCGGACGCATGCCGAGACCCAGCACCCCGAGACCGGAGCGCCGATGCCGATCCGCCAGCCCTTCCTGCACGACCTCGCCGTCGTGCTGCTCGCCCCCGTCCAGGCCTGGGGCGACACCGCCGGCCAGGTCCGCGAGGAGGGCGCCCACGGCGTCTACCGCGGCGACGTCCGCGTGCTGTCGCGCGCGGTGGTCACCGTCGACGGCGCCGAGCCCGAGCCGCTGTCGCACGTGCTGCCGGGCAGCGACCGCGCGACGTTCACCTCGGCGCTGCGCAGCGTCGCCGCACCGACCGCCGACCCGCAGCTGCTGCTCGACCGCGAGCGGGTGCTCGTCGGCGACGACCTCCGCGAGACCCTCGTCGTCCGCTCGGCGCTGCCGACGCCGTCGCACGTCGTCGTCGAGCTCGACCTCGCGAGCGACCTCGCGGGGCTCGAGGACGTCAAGAGCGGTGCGCGTCCGGCCCTCGTCGCACCCGACGACCTGGTCTGGACGCGCGGCGGCACCTCCGCGTCGCTCGACGCCGGTGACGCCGAGGTGACGGTGAGCGGCGCCGAGGTGCGGCTGCGGTGGGACGTCGAGGTGCCGGCCGACGGCGAGGTGCGGCTGGCCTGGGGCCTGTCGACGTCCGACACCGCGCCCGTGGTGGCGGCGGCGTCCCGTCCGCTGGCGGCCCTGGCCCACTCCGTCCGCACCGACGACCCGGCGCTGAGGCGGCTCGCCGCCCGCTCGTTCGGCGACCTCGACGGCCTGCTGATGGCCACCCGGGAGGCTCCGGACGACGCGTTCCTCGCCGCGGGCGCCCCGTGGTTCTTCACCCTCTTCGGCCGCGACACCCTGTGGGCCGCGCGGATGCTCGTCCCCGTGCGGCCCGAGCTCGCGGCGTCGACGCTGCGCGTGCTCGCGGCGCGTCAGGGCGTGCGCACCGACGCCGAGACCGCCGAGCAGCCCGGCAAGATCCTGCACGAGGTGCGGGCCGAGGCGATGGTGATGCCCGGCGAGAACGCCGGACGCGGGCTGCACCTGCCGCCCGTCTACTACGGCACCGTCGACGCGACCCTGCTGTGGGTCGTCGTGCTCGCCGAGGCCTGGCGGGCCGGCATGCCCGACGACGAGGTGCGGGCCCTGCTCCCGGCGCTCGAGGCCGCGCTGGGCTGGCTGCGCGACCACTCCGACTCCGACGGCGACGGCTTCGTCGAGTACGCCGACGAGAGCGGCCGCGGTCTGGCGAACCAGGGCTGGAAGGACTCCGGCGACTCGATCCGCTTCGCCGACGGCTCGCTGGCCGACGGCCCGATCGCGCTCGCCGAGGTGCAGGGCTACGCCCACGAGGCCGCGCTCGCCGGGGCCGACCTGCTCGAGGCGTTCGGCCGTCCGGGCGCCGACGACTGGCGCGCGTGGGCGGCGGCGCTGAGCGAGCGGTTCCGGGCGGCGTTCTGGTGCGAGGACGACCTCGGCGCCTACCCCGCGCTCGCGCTCGACGCGCACAAGCAGCGCGTGGACGGCGTGGCCAGCAACATGGGCCACC
>NZ_JBMGQR010000091.1:0-15041 GCF_049059935.1 Solicola agrisoli
TTCGACGAGACCCACGACGGCACCACCATCACCGTCGAGCTGGGGCGCAAGCCGACGCGGGCCTACCTCACCCGGACCGCCCCCCGGGGCGTGCTCAAGGCCCTTGGCGCGACGCGCTAGCGACCCTGGAAGACCGGCTTCTGCTTGGCCAGGAAGGAATCGACGGCGGCCGCGTGGTCGGCGGACGACCCCGTGAACGCCATCTTCTGCGCCTCGTGGATCAGCGACGTCGCCAGGTCGTGCGTGGCCGAGTAGGCCAGCGCCCGCTTGATCGACGCGAGCGCGAGGGTGGGGCCGGCGGCCAGCCGCGCGGCGAAGGCGTGCGCGTCCTCGGCGAGCCGGTCGGTGGGCACGACCTCCGTGGCGAGCCCGAGGACCTCGGCCTCGCCCGCGTGGATGGTGCGCGGCCGCATCAGCAGGTCGGTGGCGCGCGCGTGGCCCACGAGCCGGGGGAGCGTCCACGACGCGCCGGTGTCGCACGACAGCGCGATCGACGCGAACGCCAGGTTGTACGACGCCGACTCGGCCAGGATCCGGAAGTCGCAGGCGAACGTCAGCGACGCGCCCGCACCCGCCGCCACGCCGTTGACGGCGGCGACCACCGGCTTGGGCATGGTGGCCAGCGCCGTGACGGTCGGGTTGTAGTGCGCCTCGACGGTGTCCGACAGCGGCGCCGGGCGGTCCGAGCGCAGCCCCTCGACGTGCTCCTTGAGGTCCTGCCCGACGCAGAACGCGCGACCCGTGCCCGTGAGGACGACCGCCCGCGCCTCGTCGTCGGACGCCGCCCGGTGCACCGCGTCGCGCAGCGCCTCCTTGGTGGCGGTGTCGAGCGCGTTCATCGCGTCGGGCCGGTCGAGCGTCACCGTGGCGACCCCGTCGGCGACCTCGTAGCGGACAGGACTGGCTTCTGCGGACATCTGTGCACCGTACCTGTCACCACGGCGTGCCTCGATGGGCGATAATGAGCGCAGCGCCTGAGTCCTGACGGGTGCACAGATCGAGAGGGGTAACGCATGGCGGCCATGAAGCCACGGACCGGAGACGGTCCGATGGAGGTCACCAAGGAGGGGCGTTGCATCGTGATGCGCGTCCCGCTCGAGGGCGGCGGACGCCTCGTCGTCGAGCTCAACAACGCCGAGGCCACCGAGCTGGGCGATGCCCTCAAGGCCGTCCCGGGCGTCGCGACGCCCTGACCGTGCCGCGTCCCGGCAAGACCTCCCACGCCTGCGTCCAGGGCGTGGGAGGTCTGCGTCGGGGGACCTACCGGCGCTGCGCGACCAGCAGGCCGTCGCCCACGGGCAGCAGGGCGCTGACGAGACGCTCGTCGTCGCGGATCGCCTGTCCGAGGTCGCGGACGGCCTGCGTCTCGGCGTCGCGCTGCGACGGGTCGGCGACGCGGTCGGCCAGCAGGGCGTTGTCGAACGCGATGACGCCGCCGGGCCGCACCAGGCGGACCGCCTCGGTGAGGTACTCGGTGTACTCGCGCTTGTCGCCGTCGACGAAGACCAGGTCGTAGTGGCCGTCGGTGAGGCGGGGCAGGACCTCGAGCGCGGATCCCGGGATCAGCCGGAAACGCTGGGAGGCGACGTTCGCCTCGGCGAAGGTCTCGCGGGCGAGGCGCTGGTGCTCGGCCTCGCGGTCGACCGACGTCAGGACGCCGTCGGGACGCATGCCGCGCAGGAGCCACAGGCCCGAGACGCCGGTGCCGGTGCCCACCTCGACGACGGCCTGGGCCTGCGTCAGGGACGCGAGGAGCCGCAACGTCGCGCCGGAGCCCTGGCCGACCGGGGTGGCGCCCACCTCGGCCGCGCGGGCGCGCGCCGACTGCAGGGCCTCGTCCTCGGGGATGAACTCCTCGGCGTACGCCCAGCTCACGGGGGTGCTCGCAGCGCTGATGACGGCCTCCTCAGGACGTGTTCGGACAGCCCACAGCCTAGGGCACGCCGACGCCCGGCCCGGCCACGACTCAGCGCGGACGCGTCCGGGGTTCAGGGAACGGTCACGGCGTTCTGGGCGTTCTCTCAGGCAGGGACGCGAGGATCGTGACCATGAGCATGAAGGTGGACGCTGACGTGAGGTCGAGACGGACGGACGCGGGCACGACCGCGACCGCCGACCTGCCCTCCTGGGAGGAGATCGTCGAGCAGCACTCGGCGCGGGTGTACCGCCTGGCCTACCGGCTAACGGGCAACCAGCACGACGCCGAGGACCTCACCCAGGAGGTCTTCATCCGGGTGTTCCGCTCCCTCGACAAGTTCCAGCCCGGCTCCTTCGAGGGCTGGATCCACCGGATCACGACCAACCTGTTCCTCGACCGCGTGCGTCGTCGCGCCCGCATCCGCTTCGACGGCTTCGGCGAGGGCGCCGAGGAGCGCATCGTCGGGTCCGACCCGTCGCCGGAGTTCGCCTGGCACGACGCCAACCTCGACCCCGACATCGAGACCGCGCTCGCGAGCCTGCCCGAGGAGTTCCGCGTCGCCGTCGTGCTCTGCGACATCGAGGGCCTGTCGTACGACGAGATCGCCTCCGCGCTGGGCGTCAAGCTCGGCACGGTCCGCTCCCGCATCCACCGCGGACGCACCCAGCTGCGTGCCGCGCTGCAGCACCGCGCGCCCGTCGCCGGTCGTACCCGCTTCGCCGGACCGCTCGACGCGGCGGTGCCGGGCATCTGATGGCACACCTGGGCTCGCGGGTCGCCGACTTCGTCGACGGTCAGATGGCCGCCGACGCGGCGGCCGACGCCCAGGTGCACGTCGACAGCTGCGAGGAGTGCCAGGCCGCGGTCCGAGCCCACCGCGAGGTCAAGCGGCGCATGACCGGCCTGGGCGGCAGCGTCCCGGCCCCGTCGGCCGGGCTCCTGCAGCACCTGGCCGACGTCGAGCGCGTCAGCGCCGCCGCCCAGAGCTCGACGGGGCTCCGTGCGCGTCTCACGGGGCTGGTCGGCTCGTCGGGCTTCCGCTGCCTGGTCGCCGCCACTGGTGCCGCCCTGGTCGTGGGTGCGTGCGCGTACGGCCTCGGCTCGCCCGTCGCGTCGTCGGCGGCGCCCACCAGCCCGCCGGTCGACCGCTTCGTCCACGCGTTCGGGGCCTCGCAGGCCCCCACGCCCAGCAGCGGGATCGTCCAGGCGGCACTCGTGCGCGGCACCGGCGCGGTCGACGACGCCGGCCGGGGTGACGACCCCGCGGCCGTCGAGCTGCTCGCCGGCGACGACGGCGCCGTGCCCGACCTCGACCTCGTCGTGCGCAACTACGACGTCCGTCTCGGCGACACCACGCTCGTCGACGGCCTTCGCGCCACCGAGGTGGTCGCCACCGAGGACGGCCGGCGCGCGTCCGCGTACTGGGTCTCGACGTCCACCGGACGGGTGGTGCGGGCGGTGGCCTACGACGACGACGGCACGCCCCGCGAGCTGCCGCTCGCCGCGTCGCCCGCGGTCTCGGCGAGCGCGACCCCGATCTCCGAGGCCGGCATGGTCTCGCTCACCCGCTCCGGCTGGCCCTGCCACGAGACGCTCGCCCGCGACCTCGACCGCGTCGAGGGGGCGTTCTGGGAGCAGGACGCTGAGCGCATCGTGTCCCTGGCCTACACCGACGGCGTGTCGCGGGTCTCGCTCTACGAGCAGTCCGGGTCGCTCGACCCGGCCGGGCTCGACGGCTTCCGCCGAACCACGCTCGGCGCCACCGAGGTCTGGGTCCGCGAGGGCTCGCCCACCGTGGCCACCTGGGACGAGGACGGCGTCGTCTACACGGTCGTCACCGACGCCGGCGTCGGACGGCTGGCCGACGTCGTCGCCGACCTGCCGCACCGGGTCGTCGACACCAGCCCGCTGGCCCGCGTGCAGCGGGGGCTCGAGCGGATGACGCGCGCCGCCGACCCCCTGCGATAGCGGGGCCGGCGGCGTCGGGTCGCTACTGGCGGATCGCCGCCACCGCGGCGGCGACGTCCACCAGGCCGGTGCCCTTGTCGAACGACGTGGTGCGTCCGCCGGCCTGGGTGTACGCGGCGCCGTCGGTGTAGCGGTGGGCGGTGCCGGTGATGGCAGCCTCCACCTCGGCCGGCGTGGCGCCGGGGTCGGCCTGGAACAGCTGCGCGACGATGCCGGCCACGTGGGGCGCGGCCATCGAGGTGCCGCTGATGGTGTTGAACGTGCCGACGTCGAGCGGACCGGGCCCGTTGTTGGGCTTCAGGCCGGTGGCGCAGATCGGCAGGTAGAGGCGGCAGGAGGACTCGATGTCCTCACCGGGGGCCGACACGTCGGGCCAGGTGGAGGAGTCGCTCGACAGCCCGCGCGAGGAGAACTCGCTCACCGTGCCGTCCTTGGTGCCGGTGGCCTGGTCGAAGTAGGACGCGACCGACAGGATGCCGCCGGTGGGGTCCTGCCCCGGCGGGTTGGTCAGCGACTCGCTGCCGTCACCGCCGTCGTTGCCGGCGGCCCAGACGGTGACGACGCCCTCGGCCGCGAGCGCCCGCTGCAGCTTGACGGTGGCCGACTGCGGGTCGAACGCGCCGCCGCCGGTGGGGCCGTAGGAGTTGTTGGTGACCTTGATCGGCGGACAGGTGGACGCGGGGACGCCCTCGCCGCAGGGCTTGTCGTGGTTCTCGAGCACCCAGTTCAGCGCCGAGTCGGCGCCGACGATGAGCAGCACCGCGCCGGTCGAGATGGACACCAGGCTGGCGCCGGGGGCGGCGCCCTGCACCTTGGCGCCGTCGGCGAGCGTCGTGGGACGGCCCGCGACGATGCCGTTCACGTGCGTGCCGTGGCCACCCGCCGAGAGCGTGTCGGTGTCGACGACGTTCGGCACCTTGACCACGCAGTCGGTGCCGGTGGTGGACTCGTCCAGGCACAGGCTCTTCAGGTTGGCGACGACGGCCGGCGTGCCGTCGGCGTCCTTGAGGTACGGGTGGGTGGGGTCGACCCCGGAGTCGATCACCGCGACCGAGACCCCGGAGCCGTCGAGGGCCTGGCCGTTGGCGCCGGTGTCGTTCGCGGCGACGGCCGCGCCGCCCGTCGCGATGTTGGAGGTGGCGTCGGTGGGGGCGATCGGGGCGTTGCCCTCGAGGTAGGTGACACCGGGCTCGTTGCCGGCGGCCTTGATCTGCGCGGCGGTGCCGCGGGCGACCACCACGCCGATCTTGTCGAACGACGTCACCGTGTCCAGGCCGCTGGCCGCGACGGCCCGCTTCGCGGCGGCGAGGTCGGTGCCGTGGACGAGCACGGTGGTCGAGGTGAGCGTGCCGAGCTGGCGGGCCAGCAGGGGCTGCACGTCGGCGGCGATGCCGTCGGAGTCGGCGTTCGCGGTGGGGGCCAGCGTGAGGGCGCCGGCGGCGGCGGCGACCGCCGCGGCGGCGACGCCCACGCGGCGCAGGACGCGGCGGCTGGGGAGGGTCTTGGACGGGCGCATCGACGGGTTCCTTCGTCTCGGTGGTCGCCGGAGTGTGCCCGGTCCAACGCAAGATGAAACCCCGAGTTACACCTGGGGCGGGAAAACCCGCCAGATGGGGGAGGTGCCCGGCCTACGTCGACTCGTCGTCGAACGGGGGCGTCTCGTCCTCCTCGAGGGGACGGTCGGCGGCCGCCGCGGCGCTCTTGGACGGGCGGTCCCTCGGCCCCTCCATGGCCTCGACGATGTTGCGTCGCACCACCTCGCGGGGGTCGAGGTCGCGCAGGTTGAGGTCCTTGAGCCCGGCGAAGTCCTCGCCCATCTCGTCGGCGAGGTCGGACTTGGCGTTGTCGACCATCTGCCGCACCGTGCGCAGCATCTGCCCGGCCTGGCGGGCCAGGTCCGGCAGCTTGTCGGGCCCGAACACCAGGACGGCGACGATGACGACCACGGCGATCTCGGGCCATCCCATGCCTAGCACGTCGTCGTCCTCACGTCCGTGGCGCCGTGGCTCAGAGCCGGCCGGCGGGCGTCAGGCCGAGCTGCATGCCGGCGAGACCGCGGGAGCGGCCGACGAGCCGCTCGGCGACGCCGCGCAGCTCCTTGGCCGCGGGGGAGTCGGGGGCCGACTCCACGATGGCGACGCCCTCGTCGCCGCCGACGCGCACCGCCTCGTCCAGGGGGACGTGGGCGAGCACGGGCACGTCGTAGCCGAAGCGCTCGCTGAGCGTGGAAGCGACCTTCTCGGCCCCGCCGGAGCCGAAGATCTCCATCCGGTCGCCGTTGGGGAGCTCGAGGTACGACATGTTCTCGACGACGCCCACGACGCGCTGGTGCATCATCGAGGCCATCGTGCCGGCGCGCTCGGCCACCGACGCGGCCGCCTGTTGCGGCGTGGTCACGACCACGACCTCGGCGTTGGCGAGGTGCTGGCCCAGGCTGATGGCGACGTCGCCCGTGCCGGGCGGGAGGTCGAGCAGCAGTGCGTCGAGGTCGCCCCAGTAGACGTCGGAGAGCATCTGGACGAGCGCCCGGTCGAGCATCGGGCCGCGCCAGGCGACCACCTGGTCGCGACGCGGCTTGAGCATGCCGACGCTCATCACCTTCAGGCCCCGCACCGGGACCGGCATGATCATGTCCTCGACCTGCGTCGGGCGGGCGTCGCCGATGCCGAGCATGTCGGGGATGGAGTGGCCGTAGATGTCGGCGTCGATGATGCCGACCTTGAGGCCCTGCGCGGCCATCGCCAGCGCGAGGTTGACGGTGACCGACGACTTGCCGACGCCGCCCTTGCCCGAGGCGATCGCGTAGACCTTGGTGAGCGAGCCGGGCTGGGCGAACGGGATCTCGCGCTCGGCCTGGCCGCCCTGCAGCACCTCGCGCAGGTTCTTGCGCTGGTCGTCGCTCATGACGCCGAGCTCGACGAGGACCTCGACCGAGGGGTCGAGCTTCTTGACCGCGGCGGTGGTGTCGCGGGTCAGGGTGTCCTTGAGGGGGCAGCCCGAGACGGTGAGCAGGAGGCGGACGCGGACGTTCGCGCCGTCGACCTCGACCTCGTCGACCATCCCGAGCTCGGTCACGGGCCGCTTGATCTCGGGATCCTGGACGGAGTTCAGGGCCTCGCGGACGGCGGCCTCGGTCAGAGTGCTCATGCCACCGATGCTACGTGCGGGGGCCCGAGCGCGACGGCCGCGGGTCGGCGTCGCCGTCGTCGTCGCCGGTGGAGCGGGTCTCGGAGGCGCGCGACTCCTCCAGCTCCTGCAGCAGCCCCCGCAGCTCCGAGCGCAGGAAGTCGCGGGTGGCGACCTCCCCGAGGCCGAGACGCAGGCTCGCGACCTCGCGGGCCAGGAACTCCATGTCGGCGTGGGCGCGGGTGTTGGCCTCGCGGTCCTGCTCCTGGGTGACGCGGTCGCGACCCTCCTGGCGGTTCTGCGCGAGCAGGATCAGGGGCGCGGCGTACGACGCCTGGAGCGACAGCATCAGCGTCAGGAAGATGAACGGGAACGGGTCGAAGCGCAGCGACTCGGGGCCCACCGCGTTCCAGATCAGCCAGACGACGATGAAGACCGTCATGTAGCCGATGAACTGGGCCGTGCCCATGAACCGGGCGAACGTCTCGGCGAACTTGCCGAACACCTCGGGGTCGACGTCGGGTCGCCTCAGCCCGCGACGCGTGTCGCGCGGCTGGTCGAACCGCTCGCGCCCGTCCTCACGCGCCATGGGTCAGCCCCGCAGCCGCACGCTCGCGCCAGTCCTGGGGCAGGAGGTGGTCGAGGACGTCGTCCACCGTCAGCGCGCCCACGAGGTGGCCGCTGTCGTCCACCACCGGGCAGGCGACCATGTTGTAGGCGGCGAACACCGTGGCGACCTCCTCCAGATGGCTCTCGGGGCGCGGCCACTCGATGTCGTTGTCGACGACCGCCGCGACCAGCGTCGACGGCGGCTCGCGCAGCAGCTTCTGGGTGTGGACGATGCCGAGGAACTTGCCCGTCGGGGTCTCCAGCGGGGGCCGGCAGACGTAGACCTGCGCGGCGAGGGACGGGCTGAGCTCGGGGTTGCGGACGCGGGCCAGGGCCTCGGCGATCGTGGCGTCGGGCGGCAGCACCACGGGCTCGGTGGTCATCATGCCGCCGGCGGTGTGCTCCTCGTAGACGAGCAGCCGGCGCACGTCCTCGGCGTCCTCGGGCTCCATCAGCGCGAGCAGCGCCTCGGCGGTCTCGGGCGGCAGCTCGCCGACGAGGTCGGCGGCGTCGTCGGGTGACATCTCCTCCAGCACGCGGGCGGCGCGCTCGGTGGCCAGGGCGGTGAGGATCTCGACCTGCGCGGTCTCGGGCGACTCCTCGAGGACGTCGGCGAGCCGCTCGTCGTCGAGCTCGGCGACGATCTCGGTGCGGCGCTTGGCCGTCAGCTCGCGCAGCGCGTTGGCGAGGTCGGCCGGTCGCATCTGGTCCATCGTGGCCAGCAGGTGCGTGGCGCGCTGCGCCAGCTCCGCGCCGACCAGACCGGTGACCTCGGACCACTCGCCGATGTGCGACTGCCCGCGGCGGCCGAACCGCTTGCTGGGCTCGCGCAGGGCGACGTGCGACAGGTACCAGTCACGGGTGCGTCCCTGCTCCATCGCGACGTCGTACACCGAGCCGTCGATGTCGCCGTCGCTCAGGTGGACCGTGCGGTCGAGCAGCTCGCCCAGGACGAGGGTCTCGGTTGCGCGCTGCTCGAAGCGTCGTACATTCAGGACACCCGTGGTGATGATCTGGCCGGAGTCCAGCGACGTCACGCGCGTCATCGGCAGGAACACGCGGCGACGACCCAGCACCTCGACCACCAGGCCGAGGACGCGAGGTCGCGAGCCGCCCGTCCTGAGGGTGACGACGACGTCGCGGCACTTGCCGACCTGGTCACCGGACGGGTCGTACACGACGTGACCTGCCAGCCGAGCGATGTAGATGCGGCTGCCTGGACTCGTCACAGCCGAGACCCTACCCGCCCGGGACCGCCCGGACGGCAACGAGAGGCACCACATGAGCCTGGCCCTGCTGGAGCGCGAACGGACGGTGGCCGGACCCGGCTTCAACCGTTGGCTGATCCCGCCCGCTGCCCTGGCCGTCCACCTGTGCATCGGGCAGGTCTACGCCACCAGCGTCTACAAGGCGTCCCTGGTGGCGCAGTTCGACTCGACCCTCACCGCGGTCGGGATCGTGTTCTCGATCGCGATCGTCATGCTCGGCCTGTCGGCCGCCGTGTTCGGCACCTGGGTCGACACCGGCGGCCCGCGCCGGGCGATGGTCGCCTCCGCGCTGTTCTGGTCGGTCGGCTTCCTGGTCGGCGCCGCCGGCATCGCGACGTCGCAGCTGTGGCTGCTGTACCTCGGCTACGGCGTCATCGGCGGCATCGGCCTGGGCATCGGCTACATCTCGCCGGTGTCGACGCTGATCAAGTGGTTCCCCGACCGCCCGGGCCTGGCCACGGGCATGGCGATCATGGGCTTCGGCGGCGGCGCGCTCATCGCGAGCCCCGTCTCGTCGCGTCTCCTCGCCGCCTACGACTCCGCGTTCGACTCCTCCGACCCCACGTCGGTGGCGAGCGGGTCGGCGGTCGCCAGCCTGTTCGTCACGCTCGGCCTGGTCTACCTGGTCGTCATGCTGTTCGGCGCCTGGATCATCCGCGTCCCGGCCGCCGGCTGGAAGCCCGAGGGCTTCGACCCCGCGTCGGTCAAGGCCAAGCCGATGGTCACCGACGCCAACGTCTCGGCCAACAACGCGATCAGGACGCCGCAGTTCTGGCTCCTGTGGGTGGTGCTGTTCTGCAACGTCACCGCGGGCATCGGCATCCTCGAGCAGGCCGCGGGCATGATCCAGGACTTCTTCCGCACCGGCGAGACCAGCACCGTCGCCGCGGCCACCGCCGGCGGCTTCGTGGGCCTGCTGTCGATCTGCAACATGGCCGGCCGCTTCGTCTGGTCGTCCACGTCCGACGTGGTGGGGCGCAAGAACATCTACGTGCTCTACCTGGGCGTCGGCATGGTGCTCTACGCGTGCCTCGCGCTGTTCGGCGACTCCTCCACGGCCCTGTTCGTGGTGCTCGCGGGCGTCATCCTGACGTTCTACGGCGGCGGGTTCGCGACGATCCCGGCCTACCTGCGCGACCTGTTCGGCACCTACCAGGTCGGAGCCATCCACGGCCGCCTGCTGACGGCGTGGGCCGCGGCCGGCGTCGCCGGACCGCTGATCGTCAACGGCTTCCTGGACGCGCGAGGCACCCCCGGTGAGCTCGTGGCCGCCGACTACCGCCCCGCGCTGCTGACGATGGTCGGCGTGCTCGCGGTGGGCTTCGTCGCCAACCTGCTGGTGCGTCCGGTCGCGAGCCGGTTCCACGAGAAGGCCGGTGCGCGCGACGCGTCCGACGGCCCCGCCACCGACCACCCGAAGGGCGAGGTCAAGGGCGCGCAGAAGGCCCAGGGCGTGCTCGTCCCCATCGCGTGGCTCGTCGTCGGCGTGCCGCTCGCCTACGGCGTCTACCAGACCGTGTCACGGGCGTCGGCACTGTTCTGACCCACCCGCCGCAGACGCACGACGCCCCGCACGCGAGAAGCGTGCGGGGCGTCGTCGTCGCGGTGCTGCCGGTGCGACCTCGCGTCAGATGCGGATGCCGCGGGTCTTGGCGCCCTGGATCGTCGACGTGGTCTTGATCAGGACGCGGTACTTCTTCTTGCTCGAGGAGCGGAAGGAGTAGTAGCCGGTGCCCTTCTTGTTCAGCTTGATCGTCTTCTTGGTCCGCCACGTGCCGCCGGACAGGACCTGGAGCTTCACGCGCTTGGCGCTGATGTACTTCTTCTTGCTCGAGGACCAGATCTTGACGTTGGCCTTGGCGCGCTTGCTGCTGCCCGTGCTGCGGACCTTGAGCTTGCCCTTGACCGCCGAGCGCACGTAGAAGGTGCGGTTGACGTTCTCGCTGCCGAGGTAGGCGCCGTTGGCGGCGTAGTAGTACAGCGGGCCGACCTGGCGGGCGCCGCGGCCGTAGCCGTTGTAGTAGGTGAACGAGCCGCGACCCGTGCTGATCGACAGGTTGAAGGTGCCCAGGCGCTTGCTGCCCTTGCGGATGGGCACGGCGATGCGGCTGGCGTTCGCGAACTTGGGCGAGCCGCCGACGGCCGCCGAGATGGTCGTGCCGCTCTTGCTCGACAGCACGCCGTTCGTCACGCTCATGCTCGTGACGGCCTTGCGGGCACCGGCCGAGGCGGTGGTCGGCGCGTCGGACGTCAGCGTCGCCGAACCGGTGGTCGAGTCGCTGGCGCCGGCGAGGCTGGTGCTGCCGAGGGTGAGCGCGACGGCGGTGGCGCCGACGACGGTGACACGCGCCGCGACGCGTGCGATGGAGTTGGTCTTCACGTGGATGTGTCCCCCTGTGAGTCGGATGTCGATCACAAGGTAGACCCCGTCGGGGTCAGGACATGGGAGCCGTCTCGACCCGTGACTTGTGTCCGTCGTCGGACCCCGTGCCGTCCTGCCCGCCGCCGCGTCGCGAGGCCCCGCCGGAGCGGGTGTGGTGCCCCGTGGTGGCGGGCTCGAGGGACACCACGACGGCCTTGGAGGTCGGCGTGTTGCTGAAGTCGGCCGTGGAGTCGAGCGGCACCAGCGGGTTGGTCTCGGGGTAGTAGCCCGCGGCCGATCCACGCGGCGTGTCGTAGGAGACGATGCGGAAGTCGCTCGCCCGACGCTCGATGTCGTCGTCGTCCCAGCGGGCGACGAGGTCGACGTGGTCGCCGTCGACGAAGCCGAGCGCCGTGATGTCGTCGGGGTGCACGAACACGACGCGGCGGCCGCCCTCGATGCCGCGATAGCGGTCGCTGAGACCGTAGATCGTGGTGTTGTACTGGTCGTGGCTGCGCAGCGTCTGCAGCAGCAGGTGCCCCTCGGGCACGTGCAGCAGGTCGACGGGCGAGACGACGATCTCGGCCTTGCCCGACCCGGTCTTGAAGGTGCGCGAGTCACGGGGCGGGTGCGGGAGCACGAAGCCACCGGGCCGGTCGACCTGCTCGGTGTAGTTCTCGCAGCCCGCGACGACCCGCGAGATGTGGGTGCGGATGCGTCCGTAGTCGGCGCGCATCGCGGCCCACTCGATGCCGTGCCGGTCGCCGATCGTGGCCTCGGCGATGCCGGTGACGATCGCGACCTCCGAGCGCAGCAGCGGGCCGGCGGGCTCCAGCGGACCGCGCGAGGCGTGCACCGCCGACATCGAGTCCTCGACGCTGATGAACTGCTCGCCGCTCTCCTGCCGGTCGATCTCGGTGCGCCCGAGGGTGGGGAGGATCAGCGCGGTCTCGCCGGTGACCAGGTGCGAGCGGTTGAGCTTGGTCGACACCTGCACCGTGAGCCTGGTGCTGCGCAGCGCGTCGGCGGTGACGTCGGTGTCGGGGGCGGCGTGCACGAAGTTGCCGCCGAGCCCGACGAACACGTGGGCCTTGCCGTCGCGCATCGCGCGGATCGAGTCGACGGTGTCGAGCCCGTGCTCGCGCGGCGGGTCGAAGCCGAACTCGCTCTGCAGGGAGTCCAGGAACCACTCCGGCGGACGCTCCCAGATGCCCATCGTGCGGTCGCCCTGGACGTTGGAGTGGCCGCGCACGGGGCACAGGCCCGCGCCGCGCTTGCCGATGTTGCCCTGGACGAGGGCGACGTTGGTGATCTCCTTGATCGTGGCGACGGCGTTGCGGTGCTGGGTGATGCCCATGGCCCAGCAGAAGATCGTCGCCTTGGAGTCGCGCAGCATCTCCGCGGCCTCGGTGATCGTGGCCCGGCTGAGACCGGTGGCGCGCTCGACCATGTCCCAGTCGAGGTCGGCGACGTGCTCGCGCCACGCGTCGAAGCCGGTGGTGTGCTCGGCGACGAAGTCGTGGTCGATCGCGTCCCACTGCGAGAGCAGGTGCCCGAACGCCTGGAACAGC
The DNA here is from genome assembly GCF_049059935.1 of Solicola agrisoli. Lineage (NCBI taxonomy): Bacteria > Bacillati > Actinomycetota > Actinomycetes > Propionibacteriales > Nocardioidaceae > Solicola > Solicola agrisoli. The sequence goes on from NZ_JBMGQR010000091.1 coordinate 12,823, forward strand.
GCCAGGTCGCCGTTGATCGCGATGGGCAGGTACAGGTCGGTGAGGTCGGTGCCGCCGCCCACCATGCCGCGGACCTTCTGCGGGTTCTTGAAGTTGACCAGCCCGGCCTCGCGGAGCGGGTTGATCGACAGGATCTTGGCGCCGCGGCGCTTGGCGGTCTCCAGCGCCGAGAGCATGCGGGGGTGGTTCGTGCCGGGGTTCTGGCCCGCGAGCACGATCAGCTCGGCGTCGTACATGTCGCGCAGGCTCACCGAGCCCTTGCCGATGCCGATGGACTCCGCCAGCGCGACGCTCGTCGACTCGTGGCACATGTTGGAGCAGTCGGGCAGGTTGTTGGTGCCGTAGGCGCGGATGAACAGCTGGTAGGCGAACGCCGCCTCGTTGGACGCGCGTCCGGAGGTGTAGAAGATCGCCTCGTCGGGGGAGTCGAGCGCGTTCAGGGTGTCGCCGACGAGCGCGAACGCCTCGTCCCAGTCGATGGGCTCGTAGTGCGTGCCGCCGGGGCGCTTGACCATGGGCTCGGTGATGCGTCCCTGCTGCCCGAGCCACCACTCGGACTGCTGGTCGAGCTCCTCGATCGAGTACCGGGCGAAGAACTCCGGGGTGGCGCGGTCGGTGGTGGCCTCCTCGGCGACCGCCTTCGCGCCGTTCTCGCAGAACTCCGCGGAGTGCCGGTTCTCCGGGTCCGGGTCGGGCCAGGCGCAGCTCATGCAGTCGAAGCCGTCGGCCTGGTTGAGCTTGAGGAGCGTCTGGGCCGTGCGCACCGGACCCATGTGGTCGATCGCGCGCTTCATCGACACCGCGACGGCGGTCGGCCCGGCGGCGTGGTGCTTGGGGCCGTGGACCTCCACCGCGTCCTCGTCGTAGTCGCCGGTGAGGGAGTGACGGTCGGCGCGGGACATCAGATGGTGCTCCTCGAGTCGAGATGCGGTGTGGTCCCCAACGCTAACCCGACAGCGGCGGTGGTGCCTTCCGCGCCCGTCGGAGCGACCACGGGCCGGCGGTGCGGGTCGTCGCCGGGGACGCGACGGGCTCCTCCCGCTGCGCACCGTCGCCCAGGCGTCCGGGCGCCTCGAGCACCTCGACCGGGACCAGCCGGCTGACCGTCGCCGACGTCGCCCAGCGCCGCAGCGGATCCGGGCCGGCGACGTTGAGCCGGTCGGCGAGCAGCACGCGCGCGGCTTCATCCCAGCGTGCGTCGTCGGCGGGGACGGTCTCCACGGTGGCGCGGACGCGCGCCACGGTGAAGCGCGTGGCCCGCGAGCGCAGCGTCAGCACGGCGTCATGGACGTGGTCGATGCCGGGGAGCGGCTGCTCACCACCGCCGCTGACGACCCACACGGCGTCGTCGTGCCAGACGTGCGAGACGGCGTGGTGGCGCGGCGGGTCGCCGAGCGTCACCCACACCAGGCCCGAGCGTCGCGCCAGCTCGGCGACCAGCGCGGCCTCGACGGGGTCCATGCCCAGACGCTAGCCCGTGTGGGCGTGCACCGCGGGCATCGCCGCGGCCGTGGCCTGCTTGACGAACTCGCCCACCTCGGCAACGGCGGCGCGCGCCTCGGGCAGCCAGGACGCGGCCTGGAAGACGTGCACCTGGCGCTCCCACACCTGCAGCTCGCACTCGACGCCCGCGGCGACCAGGCGCGAGGCCATGAGCTCGGCGTCGGCGAGGAGCATCTCCTGCGAGCCCACCTGGATGAGCGTGCGCGGGTGCCCGACCAGGTCGGCGTCGACGGGGGAGCGGCGCTCGGGGGAGACGCCGTCGACCTCGAAGCGGGTCTCGACGCGGTCGGCGAGGTCGGTGAGGGCCTCGACGGCGCGGAGCGTGAAGACCGGGCAGCGGTTCGCGTTGGCGTGGGCGCGCTTGCCTGCGGGGTCCATGTCGGCGAGCGGCGACAGGGCCACCACGCCGGCCGGTCGCGGGAGGTCGGCGTCCATCGCCTCGAGCGCCGTCATGAAGGCGAGGTAGCCGCCGGCGGAGTCGCCGGCCACCACGACGTCCTCGCCGCGGTAGCCGTGCGCGAGGAGCCAGCGGTAGCCGTCGAGGGCGTCGGCGACCGCGTGGTTGATGGTGTTGCGCGGCATCATCCGGTAGCCCACGTGGAGCACGCCCGCCCCGGACGCCTTGGAGATGCGGGCGACCAGGCGGCGGTGGGAGTTCAGGCCGCAGCACAGGAAGGCGCCGCCGTGTAGGTAGAGGATCGCGCGGTCGGGCGCCG